>NZ_CM002285.1:8576427-8578440 GCF_000497445.1 Streptomyces roseochromogenus subsp. oscitans DS 12.976
ACGCGGCCGGCCTGGCCGAGCTGGCGCAGCGGGCGGAACGGTCCGGCGACCTCCCGGGAACCGTCGAACCGCAGGTCGTGGACCTGTCCGACCTCGACGCCGCCGAGCGCGCAGCCGTCGGCGCCGATGTGCTGGTCAACAACGCGGGTCTGCAACTGGTGCGCCCCATCGAGGAGTTCCCGCCCGAGGTCTTCCACACCGTGCTGACCGTGATGCTGGAGGCGCCGTTCTGCCTCATCCGCGGTGCCCTGCCGCACATGTATGCGCAGGGCTGGGGCCGGATCGTCAATGTGTCCTCCGTCCATGGTCTGCGCGCCTCCGCATTCAAGTCCGCGTATGTGGCCGCCAAGCACGGTCTTGAGGGCCTGTCGAAGACGGCCGCACTGGAAGGCGCCGCCCATGGGGTGACCTCGAACTGTGTGAACCCGGCCTATGTGCGCACACCCCTGGTGGAGAAGCAGATCGCCGACCAGGCGCAGGCACACGGCATCCCCGAGGAGCGCGTGCTGTCCGAGGTCCTGTTGCGGGACAGCGCGGTCCAGCGGCTCATCGAACCCGAGGAGGTAGCCGAGGCGGTGGCCTACCTGTGCAGCCCGCAGGCGTCCTTCGTCACCGGCACCTCGCTGGTGCTCGACGGCGGTTGGACAGCGCACTGAAGCGGCGGGCAGACGGCCCTCCGAAGCACCCGGCGGTGCCCGGCACGGGAGTTTTCCACAGGCCCGCCGGGTCCGGCGGCCGATGCGGAATCCTGTGACCATGTCTCGCGATCACGTTCAGCGGGCACCCGGCGCCGGCGCCGAGGCCCCGTACCTCGAACTGCTGGCCCGTGACGCCTCCGCGGAGGCGTACGAGCAGCCGGTGCTGCTCGCCCGGGCCGAGGGCAGAGCGGCCGACCGTATCGCCGCGCTGGAAGAGGCCAAGCTGCTCGCCCTGCGGGTCCGAGCCGAGCTGGAGGGGCGCCGGCGCCGTGAGGCGGAGCTGTCCGCGCTCTTCGAGACCGCCCACGACCTGGCGGGCCTGCGCGATCTGGACGCCGTCCTGCAGGCCATCGTGCAGCGCGCCCGCTCCCTGCTCGGCACGGACGTCGCCTACCTCACCCTGAACGACCCGGGGCGCGGCGACACCTATATGCGGGTCACGGAGGGCTCCGTCTCCGCCCGCTTCCAGCAACTGCGCCTCGGCATGGGCGAGGGACTCGGCGGACTGGTCGCCCAGACGACCCGGCCGTATGTCACGGACGATTACTTCAAGGACGCCCGCTTCCAGCACACCCTCACCATCGACGCCGGCGTCCGCGACGAGGGCCTGGTCGCCATCCTCGGCGTCCCCCTCATGCTCGGTCCGCATGTCATCGGGGTCCTCTTCGCCGCCGACCGCAGAGCACGCGTCTTCGAGCGCGCGCAGATCGCCCTGCTCGGCTCCTTCGCCGCGCTCGCCGCGGCCGCGATCGACACCGCCAATCTGCTCACCGAGACCCGCGCGGCCCTGGCCGGCCTGGAGCGTGCCAACGAGATCATCCGGGACCGCAGCGCCGTCATCGAGCGCGCCTCCGACGTCCACGACCGGCTCGCCGAACTCGTCCTGCGCGGCGGCGGGGTGCACGACGTGGCCGCCGCCGTCTCCGAAGTCCTCGACAGCACCGTCGAGTTCACCGAGGCCGACGCGGCACCGGCCGAGGCACTGGAGGCGTCCCGCGCCGAGGGACACGCCGTACGGCACGGCAGCGCCTGGATCGCCGCGGTCGCCGCCGGCGGTGAACTCCTCGGTGCGCTGGTCCTGCGCGGGCACGCTGGTCTCGACCCCGTCGACCAGCGCACTCTGGAGCGCGCGGCGATGGTCACCTCGCTGCTCCTGCTCGCCCGCCGCTCGGCGGCCGAGGCCGAACAGCGCGTGCGGGGCGAGCTGCTGGACGACCTGCTGGACGCGCGCGACCGGGATCCGCGCCTGCTGCGCGAGCGTGCCGCCCGGCTGCGCGCCGACCTGGACGCCACCCATGTCGTCCTCGCCGCACGC
>NZ_CM002285.1:8578693-8661304 GCF_000497445.1 Streptomyces roseochromogenus subsp. oscitans DS 12.976
CTGGTCGGCCGCCTCGCACCTCGCCGCGACCCGGCAGGGCCTGGCCGCCGCCCGTGACGGCGGAACCGTCCTGCTGCTGCCGCTCGCCGTCGACGACAGCGCCACCGACCTGGCCCGCCGCACCGCCCGCCAGCTGGGCACGGCCGTCCACCAACCCGTCACGGTCGGCGCCTCGGCCCCGGTCACCGGCCTCACCACGCACCCCGAGACCGTCGCCGCCGCCTACGCCGAGGGCCGGCGCTGTCTGGACGCGCTGCGCCTGCTGAACCGCGCCGGGGACGGCGCGGCGGCCGAGGACTTCGGCTTCCTCGGCCTGCTCCTTGCGGGCGAACGGGACGTCGGCGGCTTCGTCGACCGCACCATCGGCCCGGTCGTGACCTACGACGAGCGACGCGGTACGGAACTGCTACGCACCCTGGACGCCTACTTCGCCTGCGGGATGAGCCCGGCCCGCACCAAGGACGCGCTGCACGTCCACGTGAACACCGTCGCCCAGCGGCTGGAGCGGGTGGGCCGGCTGCTGGGCGAGGACTGGCAGACCCCGGCCCGCGCCCTGGAGATCCAACTGGCCCTGCGGCTCCACCGGTTGGCGTCCCCGGACAGACGCTGACCCCCGTACGGATGTGCCGTACGGGGGCCGGGGAAAGGGTGCGTGCAGGACAGCCGGGCCAGGGGGCACGCGCGGGTGAGCACCGCCGGTCAGACCGTCCGCGCCTCCGCAGTGGGACTCGTACCGGCGGACTCGCCGCCCTCACCCTCGACACGGGCCAGGTCCCGGTGGCGTGTCTCCCGCGCCACACCCACGGCGGCCAGGGTCAGCACCGAGGCGGCGATCACGTACAGGGCGATCGGGGTGGAGCTGCCGTAGTCGTCGAGCAGGGCGGTGGCGATCAGCGGGGCCGGTGCACCGGCCGCCACCGAGGCGAATTGAGCGCCGATGGACGCGCCCGAGTACCGCATCCGGGTGGCGAACATCTCGGCGAAGAAGGCGGCCTGGGGCGCGTACATGGCGCCGTGCAGCACGAGCCCGACGGTGACGGCCAGGACCAGATACCCGAACGAGCCGGTGTCCGCGAGCGAGAAGAACGGGAACATCCACACACCGATACCGGCCGCGCCGAGCAGGTACACGGGCCGCCGCCCGACCCGGTCGGACAGCGCCCCCCAGGCCGGGATGACGGCGAAGTGCACGGCGGAGCCGATGAGTACGGCGTTGAGCGCGGTCTGTTTGGAGACGTCGGCCGATGTGGTGGCGTAGACGAGGACGAAGGCGGTGATGACGTAGTAGCTGATGTTCTCGGCCATGCGGGCGCCCATCGCCACCAGTATGTCCCGCCAGTGGTGGCGCAGCACGGAGACGAGCGGCAGCTTCTCCGGCTCCTCCGCCCGCCGGGACTCGGCCTGCGCCAACGCCTCCTTGAACACGGGCGATTCGTCGACGGACAGCCGGATCCACAGACCGATGAGCACGAGCACCCCGGAGAGCAGGAACGGGATCCGCCAGCCCCATGTCCCGAAGGCGTCGTCGGAGAGTACGGCGGTGAGCAGCGAGAGCACGCCGGTCGCGAGCAACTGGCCCGCCGGCGCGCCGGTCTGCGGCCACGAGGCCCAGAACCCGCGCCGCCGCGCGTCCCCGTGTTCCGACACCAGCAGGACGGCACCGCCCCACTCGCCGCCCAGCGCGAACCCCTGGACGAGCCGCAGAGTGGTCAGCAGCACGGGTGCGGCGGCCCCGACCGTGGCGTGCGTGGGCAGCAGCCCGATGGCGAACGTCGCCCCGCCCATCATCACCAGGCTCAGCACCAGCAGCTTCTTCCGCCCCAGCCGGTCGCCGTAGTGCCCGAACACGAGTGCCCCCAACGGGCGGGCCGCGAACCCGACGGCATACGTCAGAAACGACAGCAGCGTCCCGACGAGCGGGTCGGAGTCCGGGAAGAACAGCTTGTTGAACACCAGCGCGGCGGCGGAGCCGTAGAGGAAGAAGTCGTACCACTCGATGGTGGTGCCGATGAGGCTGGCGGCGACGATACGGGGGAGTCTGGACGGGGCTGGTGGAGCGCTTGTGGGCGACGACATCGGCACCACTTCCTGGCGTTCGACGGGGACGTTTGCGTGTCGCCACACCGTAGGAACGTGCAGGTCAGAGGCGTATGTGGTGGGACACCATAGTTTCGGGCTTCGGAGTGCGCGCACACACCATGAAGGCGCTGCTGGAGAAGCCGCAGAACGGGCGCCACAGTGCTGGGGCCTGCGGGGCGCGTAGTTCCCGGGCCGCGGTGCACGTGCGCGGGTTGTAGACGCAGCCTTGAAGAGGCAGCCGACAGCATGAAGAAGTACGGCGGCTTCATCCCGGGCATCCGGGCCGGCCGCCCGACGGCCGAGTATGTCGGCTACGTGCTCAACCGGATCACCTGGCCGGGCTCCCTGTATCTCGGACTGATCGCGCTCGTACCAACAGCGGCGTTGAGCAGCAGCACAACTACGAAGGGTTCCTCCGCTGACACGAATCGTCCCCCTCAGACCCCCTGGGGGCCGTCCAACGAGAGTCCCGGGAACGGCGGCGTGCACCTCAGCTTTGCGGACGGCCCACCTGGTCGGGTAATTCGGTCGGATCTCCGCGACCATGCGCACCGCACGTTCGCGAAGCTCAGCGGGGTGGGGGGACGGACGGACGTGCCATGGCTCGATCCTCTGGGGGAGTCGGAGCCTCCCTCAGAGCCGGAGCGGTTCACAGGCTCGATGCCGTCAGGGCACGGATCAACTGTGTCGGCCCGACCGTGGTGGCCGAGTCCTGGCGTACGAGCCCTTCTTCAGGCCCCTCAGTCGATCGCCCACTGCTGCAGCGTGGAATTGGTGTCCGTCTGCAGCAAAACCGGTGCACCGTCCGACGTGGATGCCGTCGTCAGGAACAGTCCGCTGTGGACATTGGTGATGGTGTAGTCGCCGGACGGCAACGGGGCGACGTGCCGTTCCTGGTTGCTGTTGCCGGTACAGCTCCACTGGATCACGGCGGTGCCAGGTGCGGTACCGCCTCCGTAGTCATCGGCGCACAGCTTCGAGTACGCGTTGGCAAAGAGCGTGCTGGGTCAGCGAGGTGTCGAAGGGCTCACCGTTGAAGCCACTCATGACCAGCACCGGGTATCCGTGCCACTTACCTTGAGGTGCGCTCGTGGAAGTAGGCGAGGGTTTCCCCGACAACCGCGCGGTAGGCAGCCGACTCCAGGCGCTCGCCCCGGCGGGACGGCCAGTGATTGGCGAAGACCGCCCATGTCCACCCTTGCCGAGTTTTGAAGTTGACCTGGAAGATCTCGCGGGTTCCGGTACGGCGCATGACCACATGCGGGAACCGCTGGTCGGCAGGTGCCGTGAACAGGGCAGCATCGAAGAGGAACGCCATGTCGACACCGCGCTGATCGGAGGTAAGGCACGTCGGTTCTGGACGGCGAGCTCTCGGTCAGCCTTCGTTGTACGCAAGGGGGAAGATCATCGATGAGGGCTGGCCTTGGCCGACGACGTCGTTGATGCGTTGGAACCCTCGGCGGTTCTCCGGCCTTTCACCTCACCGCGTAGCCGCATGCCAACGGGTAGATGCTCTGGGGCACGTCTCACTCGATGGTGTGAGACAACGGCAGTAACTTCCAGACTCTGTGAGTAGTCCGCGTACATTCGCTCGCCGTGGCAGATACCAAAACGTGCTGGCTGACGCTGGTCCAGCCGTCGGCACCGGACGCGGCGGAAGATGAGCCCGCCGTGCCGTCGGTCGTCTCCGACTTCCGACCTGTCCCCACTGCACCCTCGCCTGTCCCCGGACGCGCGAGGGTCCGGCGCACCCTCCCGGACCGCGTCTCATGAGCACCATCGTCACACCGGTTGGCAAACGCCCCGACCTGACGGCCTTCATCCGGCTCCCGTACGACCTTTACCTCGACGACCCGCTGTGGGTGGCCCCGCTGGAGCGGGAGCGGCGCTCCTTCCTGCATCCGGCCCGCAATCCGTACCACCGGGTGGCCACGGTCCGTCTCTTCCTCGCGCGCCGCCACGGCACCGTCGTCGGCAGGATCGCGGCGGCCGTCGACCCGCGCTACAACGAGCGACACGACCCGCATTGCGGACTGATCGGCCTCTTCGAGTGCATCGACGACACCGAGACTGCGGCCGCGCTCTTCGACGCTGCGGACGGCTGGCTCGCCGCGCAGGGGATGTGCCGTACCTTCGGCCCCCTCAATTTCACTGCCAACGACGAGTGCGGACTGCAGGTCTTTGGATTCGACCAGCCGCACGTCCTGCTGCTCCCACGCAACCCGCCGTACTACACGGAACTGTTCTCCGCATGTGGATTCAAAAAGGCCAAGGATCTCGTCTCCTATTCCATTCAGATGCCCTGCGACGGAGAACCTCCAAGCGAATACCGTGAATCCGCGGAACGAGCCCTCGCCACTCCGGGCCTCACGGTGCGGCCGATGGACCCGAAGAAGACAGAAACCGATGTGGCGATCGTCCGGGACCTCTACAACGACACGTTCGCGCACAACTACGCCTTCGTCCCCATCGACGACGCGGAATTCGGCTACATGGTGAAACAGCTGAAACCCCTTCTGCGCCCCGACCTCCTGCAGATCGCCGAGATCCACGGGGAGCCCGTCGCCTTCCTTCTGTGCCTTCCAGACGCCCACCAGGCGCTCCGCGCAGCCCGTGGCCGTCTCACCACCTTCGGCCTGCCTCTTGGGCTGATGCGGATCGCGCGGGCCACCCGCCGCATCGATCGTGTTCGCATCGTTGCCATCGGCGTGGCAAAGGGGCACCGTTCCCACGGCATCGCCGCGGCCATGCTCACGCAGGCCCAACGCGCCGCCTTCCGTCTCAGATACACCGAGCTCTCGTACTCCTGGGTCCTGGAGGACAACCATGCCTCGCGCCGGCACGCCGAGGCCCTCGGTGGCGTCCACACCCAGACCCACCGGCTCTACGCGCGCGGGACGGGCCATGCAGCGTCCCGCACCAGTGCTACGGCGGAGCCCAGGGGGAGGAGCACACTCTCGTTGTAACGCCGGGCGAGCGCCTCCAGGGCAGCGGGGCGCGCACGGCGCCCCGGCGCGTGGCAGCTTGTTCGATTGACAGACCCAGCTTGTCCGGCCCAAGGGACAGTGCATCGAGAGGTTGCTGTCACTTCGAGAGCTGCTACCGGTTATTGACTCAGGTTTCGGATGTCAGTTTCTCGTTGACAATGTCCCTTCCTCGGACTTTGGGACACCGATGTGAGACGAACGTCCGCTCAACGCGAAGGCGGTTCGTCCCTTGGGTCTTCGGAGTCCGTGAGTGGCTCTGTCCCTGGGCCGAGCGAAGGGTGGTGTTCTTGGTCCCGTTCGTGCTTCTGCGCGCCTCCCTGTGCTCTCCCCTCTGGGAGTGACGGTCGCGGGCGACCGGGATGAAGGTGTGGCGATACTGGCTGGCGCCCAATTCGGGTTCTTCTGATGGGCGGTACCTCGAATGAGATGTGAGGTGAGATCCCTTATGTGCGTTGTGACCGATGTCCCTGAGGTGCCGTCCCGCCGGCAGGCCATGGACGGATTCATCGCGCGATCATCAGGCATTGCCGAGACCGCGCGTGCTTACGTCGGGTGGCGTGGCCGGCAGAGCAACCAGGTCTACGGCAGACCGCTTTGCGGGCTGCCGGGCGCGGTGGGGGCGATGCTCCGTGCGGACACCGGGGATACGCAGGACGTCATCAACATGGCGTCGTACAACTACCTGGGTCTGGCCGGGCGTCCGGAGATCACTCAGGCCGTTCGCGAGGTGTTGGAGTCCTACGGTGCCGGTTCCGGAGGGGCTCCGCTGGCGTGTGGGACCACGCCGTTACACGGTGCGTTGGAACGAGATCTGGCCCAGCACTGCGGGCAGGACGATGCCGCGCTGTTCTCCAGCGGCTATGCCGCCAACCTCGGGCTCATCGCCGGCATGATGCGGCCGGGGGACACAGTGGTCCTGGATCGTCATGCACACGCCTCGGCCGTCGATGGTGTGAGGCTGTCGGGTGCACAGTTGCGGGTGTTCCGCCACAACGATCCCGAGGATCTTGAGACCGTGTTGAAGCAGGTGCCTTGCACAGGCGAGCGGCTCGTGTGCATCGAGGGACTGTATTCGATGGACGGTGACGTGCCCGAGCTGAAGGCCATGGTGGACGTCGCAGGTCGGTACGGTGCCCGCGTCGTGCTGGATGAGGCGCACTCCGAATTCTGCTTCGGCGCCACGGGCGGGGGGCTTACAGAAGTCCAGGGCGTGAAGGTCGACTTCCATGTCGGCACGCTGTCGAAGGCACTGTGCGTGCAGGGCGGGTTCATCGCGGGAGACGCCGCGGTCATGCAGTGGCTGAGGGATCTGGCCAGGTCGCGGCTGTTCTCGGGGAGCCTGTCTCCCGTGCTGGTCGCCGCGGCGACGGCGGCGCTGCGCATCTCCCGCAGCGAGCCGCAACTGCGGGAGAGGCTCGCGGAGAACTCCCGGCTGCTGCGCGAGCGCATGCGGGCCCAGGGCATCGATGTCCTGGGCAGCGACCATGTGGTTCCGGTGGTGACGGGAGAGGAAGAGACGTGCGTCCGGGCGGCTCACAAGCTGAGCACTCAGGGGATCCACGTCTTCCCCGTTGTCTACCCCGCCGTCGGCATCGGGCGGGCCCGGCTGCGGATGACCGTCACCGCCGATCATCAGCCGCATCAGCTGGGCATGGTCGCGGACGCGTTGGTCGCGGCAGTGGCCGAGGCGAGGGGCGACTGATCGGTCATGCGTGGGGTGACACTGCGCGGTATCAGTGGCTGGCTGCCCGCGCACGTGGTCAGCAACGAGGAGATCGGCGCCGGTCTCGGTGTCAGCGGGGAGTGGATCGAGCGCCGGACCGGCATCTGTGAGCGCAGGCGCGTGGCTCCCGGCACCGCGGCCTCCGATCTGGCGGTGGCGGCCGCCGCACCGTTGATTGAGCAGGCCACCAATCCTGTGCAGGCGGTCGTGGTCGCGACGATGTCGCCTGACCATCCCTGCCCGGCCACCGCGCCGCTGGGCTGGTGGCGGCGCGTCTGGGACTGGGCGGTGTGGCCGCGTGGGATGTGAACGCTGCCTGTGCCGGCTTCCTGTACGCCTTGGCCTGTGCCGCCGCCATGGTTGCGGCCGAGCAGGCCGACGCTGTCCTGGTCATCGGCACGGATGTGATGAGCAGTCTGGTGGACCCCTCGGACCGTGACACGGCCGTGGTCTTCGGGGACGGAGCCGGGGCCGTGCTGCTGGAGGCTGCCGATCGGGGAGAGGCTGGTACGTTCGGACCGTTTGATCTGGGCACCGACGGTGCGCTGGCCGGGCTGGTCATCACGCCTGCAGGCGGTTCCCGCCGCCCGCACACCACGGGCGGCGGTGACGGCCGGCACCTGCGGATGGAGGGACGCCAGGTCTTCCGGCAGGCGGTCGAACGCATGGCTGCCTCGGCCCGGGCCGTGGTCGATGCCGCGGGGTGGACCCTCGGCAGGTGGACTGGCTGGTCGGCCATCAGGCCAACGCCAGGATCCTCGCCCTCGTCGGCGATGTCCTGGGCATCGAGCCGGAGCGCCGCGTCGTGTGCCTGGAGCGGACCGGCAACACCGCTACCGCCTCGATTCCGCTCGCGCTCAGTCAGCTCGCCTCCTCGGGGAGGCTGCGAGCCGGTGACCGTGTGGTCCTGACCTCGTTCGGTGGTGGCCTGTCGTGGGGCTCCACCACCCTGATCTGGCCGCGTGCCGTGGCAGTGTCCGAGCCCGGCGCCGAGAGGTTTTCGACGGGGGCTTCGGCATGAAAGAGACGAGCACCGTGTGGCCCGTCGCGGTCACCGGCCTGGGGATGATCACTCCAGGTGGCGGCGATGCCGCCACCACCTGGCAGACGGTGTGCGACGGCGCCTCCACTACCGCCGTCGATCCGGCACTGGCCCATCTGCCGGTCCGCCTGTCCTGCCGTGTCTCCGCGCCGCTGGCACGGCCCGTCATGCTCCGCAAGGGCATCAGAAACCTCGACCCGGTCACCCGCTTCGGGCTCAACGCCGCGGACGAGGCGCTCAGCGACGCCGGGCTCGATCCAGCGCAGTGGCCCGCCGACCGCGTCGCCGTCATCGCCGGCACCGGGGCCGGCGGCTCCCAGACCGTCACCGAGGGACACCAGGTACTTGCTGCTCAGGGGCCCGGGGCCGTCTCGCCGTACCATCATCCCGCCTCGCTGATCAACATGACAGCCGCGTTCCTGAGCCTGTACTTCGGCGCCCGCGGTCCCAGCCTCACCGTCTCCACCGCCTGTGCCTCGGGCGCCGACGCCATCGGCCTTGCCCAAGACCTGCTCGCCACCGACCGCTGCGACATCGCCCTCGTGTGCGGCGCGGAGGCCGGCATCACCCCCATGGCAGTCGCGGGCTTCGCCCAGATCAGAGCCCTGTCAACCCACCCCGAACCCCACCTGGCGTCACGTCCCTTCGACCGGCAGCGGGACGGATTCGTCATCGCCGAAGGCGCCGCCGCGCTCGTGCTGGAACGGCCCCAGGATGCCACCGCCCGCGATGCCCATATCCACGCCCTGCTGCTGGCACACGCCTCCACTACCGACGCCCACCACGCGACCGCACCCCACCCCGACGCCCACGGCGCCGAGAAGGCCCTGCGCCAGGCCCTGCAGCGGGCCGGTCTGACACCGGCCGACATCACCCACGTCAACGCACACGGCACCTCAACACGCGCCAACGACCGGATCGAAGCCGGCCTGCTCACCCGCCTCTTCCCCCACCACCCCGCCATCACCTCGACCAAGGGCGCGCTCGGCCACGCCCTCGGCGCGGCCGGGGCAATCGAGGCCGCACTTACCGCCCTCACCCTGGAAAAGCAGCAGATCCCCGCTACATCCGGCACACGCGAAGTCGACCCGGCCTGCGACATCGACCTCGTCACCCACGCGCCCCGACCCCACCAGGGCACGTACGCCGTCAGCAACTCCTTCGGGTTCGGCGGCCATAACAGCGTGCTTGTCCTCGCCGCCCCCTGAACCCCGTCAAGGAGAACCATGTCCGCCTTCGACCGCCTCGCCGACTTGGTCAGCCGCGTCGCCGAAGTCCCCCTCGAAACCATCACCCCCAACAGCAACCTGGAACAGCTCGACATCGACTCGCTGGCCCTGGTGGAACTGAGCCTGCGCGTCAACAGCGACTTCGGCATCACCGTCGAGGACGGCGACATCCAAGCCAGCGACACCGTCGGCAGCATCGCGCAGTTCATCGACAGCAAGCTCCCTGCCGATCTCACCCAAGGCGCGTCCCTTCCTCAGTGATCAACGTCGACTCCACGACCTGCCGGGCCCATCAACACGCCGCAGGCGCCCGCCGCGACGGACAGGTCCAGGAAGAGCCACCAGGCCGTATCCGTGTCCGAACCCGACGACCACGGCCTGGGCCGGTCACGAGGAGGCTTCACCACCAAGATCCACATCACCCCGGCCTCGCACCCGCACTACCGGGGTATGGCCCTTGCGGCCCCAGTTCCTGGCGCGCGGCGGCGTCATCGCCTGCCCGGCTTCGTCCTCGAAAACGATCCAGCCGTCGCACGCTGCCGCGGTACTTTTACCCGCGGCCAGACCTCCTTCTTCCACAGCTCGACCGCATCCTCGTCGCGCTCGATCGCCCGGCGGGCGGGCTGCTGCCACGACCAGCCGTGCCGCTACAGCAGGCGCCAGGTGCGCTCCACCATGTACCAGACGTGAAACAGCCGACCGATCAGCGTCTTCACCCGGGCCAGGGTCCACCATTGGTCCGCCCAGCCATGGGCGAGCGGGCCACGCTCCAACTCCCGCTCCGGCCTGGCAATTTGCGCCGGACTGAGTCTCGGGCGGCCTGGAGAGCCCTTCGACAGGACCCCGGCCTCCCCGCGTTCGCGCCAGGCCCGGCGCCACCGCTCCACCGACCGCTCACTCTCCTTCGGGCTTCGACACCTCGAAGATCAGCCGGTGGCCGTTCGTCTGTGCGGACTCCACCCCGATGACGGAGCAAACCCCCGGATCAGGTCGAACCCGTACGCCACTTCCGTGGACGCAACCCTCGTGTCACCCGACTGGCTCCAAGTCACTGTCGCCCGAAGAGCCCAGCAAGACTTGCGTCACTCGTACGGCGGACTTGGAGTGCAGTCGGTTGCTGCACCCGGAACCCTAGGATCCATCACCGGACAAAAAGGGCATATATTCCCTCGTCCGGCACGGGCGGGTTCACCTCACCACTGAAGGAGACGGGATGTCGCACCGCGCCGGGAGAACCCGCTGGAGGCGCTTCGCGGTGGTCCTGGTGTCCGGCGTCGCAGCGTGCGCGACGGTCGGCATCGCCATGGCGCAAGGAGTGCTCGCCGCCTCGTTCTTCATCTCCGGTCAGAGGTTTCAGGTCTCCGCCGACTCGTTGACCGCCCGTGGATTCAGCCTCTACGGCATGGTCGACGTGACCAAGAAACATGAACTCGTACCCGTCGTGGTCAACGGGTTCCGGCACGCGACGGTCAGGGGGCTGTGCCAGTCCATTCTCGTCGACATCCCGGTGCTGGGCACACAGACTCTGCGGCTCACCGGCGGTGACGACCGGCCGGCCGAGGCGTCGGACCTGTTCATCGACGCGACGGCCGAGTCCGCCGATGGCGCGAATTTCAGCGGCCTCGACATCGGAGTCGCTCAGGGCGCCCTGGCCAAGGGGTCGGTCGAGCCCCAAGACAGGAACTCGCGGTTCTTCGCCCCTGACGGGGTGGGCCAGCAAGCTCTGTCGACCACCCTGACCGACCTGCGAGTGAGTGCCGTCACGGTCTCCGCCGGCACGTTCAGCGTTCCGGGTCTGCGCTTGCGGCTCGAGCACGGCAGCCATCCGTGCCCCTGACCCGGCGGCCCGTGCGCAGGGGCCGCAGGCCCGGGCCTCCCTCCTCCTCGCGGGGCCATGGCATCACTGAATCAGGACAGGACGCGTGATCATCAAACCCTTCGACAGACGACGTGAACTGCTTTCCACCGCAGTGGAGTTCAGGCGGACGTTCAGAACCTGGCGTGGCGAACGCCCCTTCTGGGCAGGGGTGTTCACGTTCGCAGCCGGTCTGCCCATCCTCTACTGGCCTTACGCCAACCTGGACCTGGGCGGGGTTCCACTCGCCCTGTCGACCACGTCGGGTGCCGGATCCCTGGTGATCGGGACTCTGCTCCTGGCGCTGGGTGTCGCGCTCTGGTACGGCCCCCACCTTCGTGCGTTCGCCGGGATTGCCACCCTCCTCCTCGCCGTCATTTCCTTTCCCGTCGCGAACTTCGGCGGCCTCTTCCTCGGCGCAGCCTCCGGCCTGATCGGCGGCTCCCTGGCCTGTGCCTGGATGCCGCCCACGGCCGACGAGCCGTCGACGCCACCCGGTGACCGCACGGCCGCACCGGTTCCGGCGGGAGAGGGCCGAAGTGACACCTGACGGCCGTGCAGGCCGGACCGCGCACTCCTGCGACCACGAGCCCGAGCGCCACCACCAGGGCCGCACGACAAGGACCGCTCCGGCGCTCGGCCGCGTACCCCGGCCACCTGCCTGCGCGTTGGCCGTGGCCGGCGGGTCCTGGCCCTGTACCCGGCCACACGGTGGGTGGCCGATACGCTGCCCCGGCTCCGGCGCGGCAGCCGGCCCTAAAGGGAGCAGATGAAAACGGAGCAGGCACAGGAGAAGGCGCATCGGCAGGGAGGGGAGCCGCCGCGGGTGTGCTGACGCGCGGCCACATGCGGGAGAACGATGCCAACCTGTCCGCGGCTGCGCGGGCGGAGCTGGAGGAGGAGTACGCCGGCACCCGCCTCTGTAGGCAAGAGTTGTCCGAGGAGCTGCGCGAGGACGTGGAGCAGGATCGGTACACGCCGACGCAGGCGATGAAGCGGGCACCCGGAGGCTGTTGCTGAGCGCCGTGGAACGCCGGGTGGCTGCGGTGGGACGGACTGGTGCGCGCCTGGACTGCTTGGCCGGTAACGCCCAGCTCAACCCCTATTAGCGGCACGCCGGTTACCGCGTCGTGGGTCACGAGGAGGGCAAGCCGCAGCCGAGCGGGACGCCCAGATCCTTCACGCTGCTGGAGAAAGTGCTTCGAAAGGCAGGGCAGGGCGGAAACCGGGGAATCCCTTTCCGACCGCCGGATCCTTGGCCCGGTCGTAAGGCATGGGGGGACGGGGTTGATAACTGCCCCTTTGGGATTCACAAAGCATTCATATGAGATGAAGTTCGGCCTTCTATGGACGATTAGGCGCTGCGGCCGCCCCAGTTCCGATAGGACTTGTCTTGTCATCTCCGCGTGCCGCGACCTGTGGCTACCAGGGTCGATCGGGTGCTCGTGAGATTCCGGCAAGTTTCGTATAGCGGATGATTCCCGCCATCAGTAGATAAATCCCCTCTTGTGGTCAGCCGGTGACAGGAAGACGATCGCTCCTCGTTCCCATCCCCCAGCTGCGAGGAGTTCTTCATGAACGAGCGGTTGAGCCTCGGCCCGGATGCCGCACGGCAACTCGCCAACACCACCAAGACGACACCGCAGATGCGCGGCATCACGCCGCGCTATCTGCTGCGCGCGCTGCCCTGGGTGGACGTCGAGTCCGGCGTCTACCGGGTCAACCGGCGCCGTACGTACGTCCTCGGCGACGACCGCATCAGCACGACCGACGACGTCACGCCGCGCGTCATCGCAGGAGACCTCCGCGAACTGCCGTATCTGCGAGAGGCGGACGACACGCTGCTGGAGGAACTGGCCGGCGCGTTCACGCAGGTGACCTTCGAGCCGGGCGAGTTGCTGGCCCAGGAGGGCGCCCCGGCCGACCGGTTGTGGGTGATCGTGCACGGGCGCGCGGAGAAGCGTGCGGCCGGGCAGTACGGCGCGGACGCGCTCCTCGACGTCATCGGCGACGGCCAGTTCTTCGACCTCGGCGTGTGGACTCGCGCCGAGGCCATGCCGTACCGGGTGCAGGCGCTGACCGCCGGCGTCGCCCTCTGCCTGGAGCGCGCGGAGCTCGCCCGGCTCAGCGAGCGGGACGAGACCTTACGGGGTGCGCTGGACACGTACGTCGCCGGCGCCGACGTCATGGCCGGTGCCGAGGTCCCCGTCGACCTCACGGCGGGGCACGTCGGTGAGCCGGACCTGCCGGGGACGTTCGTCGACTACGAGGACACGCCCCGCGAGTACCACATGACGCTCGCACAGACAGTGTTGCGCGTGCACACACGTGTCTCCGACCTCTACAACGGGCCGATCGACCAGACGCGGGCCCAGGCCAACCTCACCGTGCACGCCCTGCGCGAGCGGCAGGAGGCCTCGATGCTGTACCACCCGGAGTTCGGGCTCTTCAACAACGTCGCTCCCGGGCAGCGCGTACAGACGCGCACCGGCGCGCCGACCCCCGACGACCTGGACGAGCTGCTGACGCGGGTGTGGAAGCAGCCCGCCTACTTCCTCGCCCATCCGAAGGCGATCGCGGCGTTCGGCCGCGAATGTACACGCCGGGGCGTGCCCCCGGTGATCGAGAACCGCTTTGGCAGCCCGCTGCTGACCTGGCGCGGAGTGCCGCTGCTGCCGTCCGACAAGGTGAGGTTCTCCGGAGGCGTGGGCGTGGGTACCACCGAGATCCTGCTGATGCGTCTGGGCGAGGCCGAGCAGGGCGTGGTGGGACTGCGGCCCTCGAACGTCGCCGACGAGGTCGAGCCGGGCCTGGCGATGAAGAACATGGGCGTGGACCAGAAGGGCATCACGTCGTACCTGATGACGGCGTACTTCAACGCGGCGGTGCTGGTGGAGGACGCGCTCGCGGTGCTCCAGAACGTCGAGGTGTCCAAGTACCATGACTACTCCTGACGTTGCCGCCGGAGTCCCCGCGCCGCCCGGCCTGTCCGGGCTTCGCGGGTCTCCCGAACTCACCGGTCAGGCCATGGCCCCTGCCGCTCCCCAGCCGTCCGGTACCTCCCAGGGCTTCTCGCCCGAAGTGGCTCGCCGGGACGTGCCGATCCTGCACCGGACGGTCAACGGTCACCCGCTGATCTGGCTGGACAACGGCGCCACCACACAGAAGCCCCGGCAGGTGATCGAGACGCTGGCGGCGTTCTACGCCTCTGCCAACTCCAACATCCACCGGGGCGCGCACACCATGGCGCGCGAGGCGACGGAAATGTACGAGGCTGGCCGGGCCGCGGTCGCGCAGTTTCTGGGCGCGCCCTCGCCCGAGAGCATCGTCTTCGTCCGGGGAACGACCGAGGCCATCAACCTGGTCGCACAGAGCTGGGGGCGAGCAAACCTCGGCCCTGGAGACGACGTCCTCGTGCCGGTGCTGGAGCACCACGCGAACATCGTGCCCTGGCAACGGGTCGCCAAGGAGACACGAGCGCGCGTCGTGCCCGTACCCCTGCGGCCGGACGGCGGCATCGACCAGGACGCGTACGCCGATCTGCTCTCCATGCGGACCCGGCTCGTGGTCCTCAGCCATGCCTCGAACGTCCTCGGCACCGTTCCACCGGTGCGGGAGATGACGGCGCTTGCGCACCGCTACCAGGCGAAAGTGCTGGTGGACGGGGCACAGGCAGTGGCGCACTTCCCCGTCGACGTGACGGACCTGGACGCCGACTTCTACACCTTCTCCGGCCACAAGATCTACGCCCCGACAGGCATCGGCGCCCTGTACGCCAAGCCAGAGATCCTCCGGACCATGGCGCCGTGGCAGTCGGGCGGCAACATGATCGAGTCGGTGAGCTTCGACCGTACGACATACGCCCCGGTCCCGCACCGCTTCGAAGCCGGTACCGGCCACATCTCCGGCGTGGCCGGCCTGCTGTCCGCCCTCAACTGGCTGACAGGCTTCGACCGTAAGGCGGTGGCGGACTACGAGACCCAGCTGACGGCCTACGCGCAGGAGGCCCTGGCCAAGGTTCCGGGCCTCGAACTGCTGGGCCCGGCGGCCGAGCGGATCGGCGTACTGACCTTCACCCTGCCCGGCCACAGCCCGACCGAGATCGCCGACTGGCTGGACGGCGACGGCATCGCGATCCGGGCCGGCCATCACTGCGCCCAGCCGGCGCTGGCTCACTACGGCCTCGATTCGGCGGCCCGCGCGTCGTTGGCGCTGTACAACACGAGGGAGGAGGTGGACCGGCTGGTGGCGTCGCTACTGGAGCTGCGGGCCGCCTAGGCCGGGCGCTCGGTGGCCCCGGCCGGAGCCGGTGGATGTGGCGGGGCCCGGGAGTCGTATCCAGCTCCCGGTCCCCTGGGGATGCCACCCAATTGCGCACGCCGGCGGCGTTCAAGAGGTCGGATCAGTCATCATGCCGTCGTGTTCTTCCTTTGAACTACCGCACCAGGAGAGAGGTGCAGGCGAGAGTCGAACTCGCATCCGACGACGTTCGTCCGGCCTCGGTCGATCCGGCGATCGGCGGCGATGCTGAGACTGGAGCGAGAGTCTGAGATCGACCGCGGCTGCCTCTGCCAAGTTGGGCTACCCCGGCGCGTTGCACATGCTGTGCCGGGGGAAGGGCTCGAACCTTCACTGTCTCCGTGTCTTCAGGCTGAACTTCAGTGTCAGCTTGCGCTCATCGCACGCACCGGTCCTCAATCCGGCCCGCACCTGTTGCCCACCCCCGCGCTCGCACACGGGGGTGGGCACGTCCTCGTAGTACACCTCCGCGCGGGCCGCGCAGTTCGCCCAGTCCTTGGCGGCGGTCACATCGAAGAGCCGGGTGAGTGACGCTGACATCTCCCGCAGCACGTGGGCGGCCTGCACCTGTACCCGCGTGGACTCGGGCGGCAGTTGCTCACCCTCCTCGTCCTTCGGCTGGTACATACGCGAGATGCCCGTCAGCAGGGCCGGCTTCTGCACCTTGTGGTGCGCCGCGGTGATGTCCTGGAGCGACTTCTTTATCGCCCAGCGCCCAGAGGTTGCCGCAGATCCATAGGTGCCCCGCACCGCCCACCCCACTGTCTCGGGACCCCTCCCGGACCACTGCGCCCATCATCGCCAACTACGTTTCCTGTAACCACCATTGTCCGAACAGAAGGCTCTATGTTCCACTAATCTCCTTTCACCACAACGATCACCTGCTCCTGGGCGGGAGAGCATCCATGGGGGATCCGTGTGTGAGGACCTGGGGTTCGAAAGACTCCTCGGTGAAGAAGGTTTCTTCGCGCGCCTGCTCGGGCGGTCACCCTCGGGCGGCGGACGGGAACCGCTGTACGGCCCCGACCTGCCCGTGGTGCTGCTCACCGGCGGCCCGGGCATGGGCAAGGGGCGACTGCTGCGCGCGGTACGGGATCGCTTCGCCACCAAGGTGCCGGTGATCTACGTGGACTGCGGCTCGCCGGTGTACGCGGACCGGGCGGCACCGGAGCCGGGCGCCCGCTCGGCCGCGACCGAGGCCCTGGCCGAGGCCGCCCGGCGGCTGGGCACCTGGCAGGGCACGGGCGGCTCGTTCGCCTTTCCACGGCTCTTCGCGGGCCTCGCGATGATCGCGACCGGCGTCACGGCGGCCACCCCCGACGCGGTCGCGGCAGAGGTCGAACGGTACGGGGAATTACCGCAGAAGCAGCGCCTTCCCGGCCTGGGGACAGGCGACTTCTGGCGGGGTGCGCTGCGCGGAGCCATCCGGAACCTGCTGACGACCCTGTCCGGGCAGACGCTGGACCCGTACTCGGCCTCGGTCGCCGACGCGTTGCTGGACGGCCTCTTCGCGAGCCTGGCGCCCCGGGGCCGGACGGAACTGGCGCGGATCTACGGCGCGTACCCCGGCGCGGGCGGTCAGCCCGAGCACGGGCTGCGCGATCTCGCCGCTGACTTCCAGGCCGACGGCGAGGAACGGGAGTTGGCGGAGAGCTTCCTCTTCAGAGCGCTGCGCGAGGACCTTGAGGCGGCGTACGCGGGAGCGCTGGGCTGGCTGCGCCGGGTCGGCCGCCCGGCGGTGCTGCTGGACCGCGCCGAGTCACCGCTGGGGGAGCAGCTGTTGCGCGCCGTGCTCAGCGACCGCCGCGGCGGGCAGCGCGACCGCGTGGTGATCGTGGGCACAGCGCGCCGGGCGGACGGCGGCGTCTTCCTGTACGGGGGACTGCCGCCGCGGGAGGTGCCGTCCCCGGCGGAGTTCCGGCCCACCGACGGCGTGCCGCCTTCATGGTCCCGGCGCACGGACTCGGCAGCGGACCGGGCGCCGCTGGCCGACGGGGTGCTCCTGCTGCGTATGCCGCTGCTCACCGGTGACCAGCTCCGCCTGGAGACCGAGCGCAGACAGCGGCGTGCGGAACCGGAGGGCGGCACGAACCGCCGCCGTATCGACGCCGCCGTGGCAGGGCTGAGCGGCGGACGGCCGCACACGGTGATCCGGCTGGCCGCCGCTGCCGCCGCCTTCCGGATGCCGGCGGACGCCAATGACCGGGACATCCTGGACGCCCCGCTGCGATTCCCGGGCAGCGGCGACTCCGAGCGGCCTGTGGCGGACGTACTTCTGCAGGAGCTGATACTGGAGCAACTGCCGGTACGGCTGCCGGCCGAGCACCACGACCAGTGGCTCGATCTGCTCACCCATCTGTCGGTGGCGCACGACACGGAGTGCGCGGACGTCCTGCTCCGCCATCATCAGTCGGCCCGGGTCCACCGCCTGACGGCGCATCATGTGGGGCAGCTGCTGACCGACACCGGTTGGCCCAGCTGCGAACGGCACTTCATTGGCGACTTCGGGCTGCGTCAGCTGCTGGTGCACCGGTTGTACGGGCTGCGCCCCGACGGCGCCGCCTGGTACGCCGACCACCATCTGCTGCGGGACCACTACACCGGACGCGCGGCGGAGGAGGGGGCGGCGAGCGGCGCGGCGTTCGGATCGGTCATCGCCCACCGGATGAACCACCACCTGGTGTCCGGCGGTGTGGACGACGTGGTCCGTCACCTGGCCGCCACGCTGCCCGGTCGTCCGCAGGAGTGGTGCGCGGAGCTGCTGGAGATCGCGCAGGCGCCGCATCCGGGCGGCGCGGACACCCGTCGCGAGCGCGCCCAGGGCCTGGTGGCGGTGGACGGACCGGCGCTGCGCCGCACGGTCGACCAGCTGCTGCACGCGGTGTGGCTGTGCGAGGAGCGGACCAGGCCGACCGGAAGGGAGACCGCCCGCACGCTGGCCAAGCTCCTGGACCTGCTCTCGATCATGGAGTTCGACGGCGCCGGGCAGCTCGGCAGGACGGCCACCGACTGGAGCGCCCTGGCGGAGAACGAGCAGCCGTTGCTGCGCTGCGCCTGCACCGAACAGCTCGGGCGAAGGAGGTAACGGGGATGCCCAGATGGCAGAAGATCCTCTACACGCTGCTGGTCACGGCGGCGGTCGTGGCGGGGAGCCTGTTCGGTTGGTCCGTCCTGAGCAGGCCGGACACCTGCGCAGAGGGGGTCGAGCGGATCGACGGCGAGTGTATCGGCGTCAACGGCGCGGGCTACGACTTCGGCACACCGGAGATCGGTGACGTGGCCCGTGCCATCGCCCAGGAGAACAAGAAGATCGAAGGCCAGCCCTATGTGACGGTGGCGATGATGCTGCCGCTCCAGTCGGACATGGCGGGACTGCGGCGGCAGATGCGCAGCGACCTCCAGGGCGCGTATCTGGGGCAGCTGGAGGCCAACGAGGGGGAGGGGGAACCGCCGAGGATCCGGCTGGTGCTGGCCAACCCCGGGCAGGACTACCGGCACCAGTCGACGGTCGTGGACACCTTGCTGCGCATGGCCGACTCGCCCAAGGACCGGCTGCGCGCCGTCACCGGCTTCAACCTCAGCCTCGATGCCACGCGGCAGGCCGTCAGGCGGCTGACGGAACACAGGATTCCGGTATTGGCCTCCCGCATCACCGGAGACCAGATCTCGAACGCGGACGCGGCGGACGGCATGGCGAACCCGCAGTTCCCCGGCCTGGCCCGGATCATCCCCACCAACCACGACGCGGCCCAGGCGCTGGCCGACTTCAACGGTGAACAGGGCCGGGAGGACCGCAGGACGGTGCTGGTCTACGACACGCGTCCGGACGGCTACGTCGACTCGCTGGCGAAGGCGTTCAACGGGATCAAGGAGACGGGGCCGCCCGGTCCCGCCGCGATGTCCTTCACCTCCCCGGCGATCGACGAGGCCGGTTCGACCGGCAACCAGTTCACCCAGATAGCCAACAACATCTGCGACACCGAGGCCGACACCGTCTACTTCGCGGGGCGCGCACTGCACCTGAGGCTCTTCGCCCTCAAGCTCGCTCAGCTGAGCTGCGAGAACCGGCACTACACCATCATCAGCGGTGCCGACGGCGCCTCGCTGCGACAGACCATGTCGGAGAAGGACTGGGCGCAGCTGCGCGGCGCCGACGGCAAGGCGAAGGTGACGGTGCAGTACGCCGCCCCCGCGCACCCGGACGCCTGGAGCACCGAACTGGCCGCCTGGGGCGAGAAGTTCGAAGCGAGCCACCACCGCAAGCCCATGGCCGACGAACTGCCCCAGTACCTCACCGAGCCCAAGGCGGCCCTGGACAACCTGAACAAGCTGATCCAGAACACGCTCCACCAGGGGACGAACCTCGGCTCCACCCCGACTCTGGAGGACTCCCGGACGATGCTCGTGTACGACGGCCTGGTCACCATCGGCACGGCCCTGCACCAGGTACAGAGTGGCGACGCCACGAAGGTGCCGAGCCTGGAGGATGTGAGCGGGGAGTGGCCACAACTCCAGTCCCGGCACCGGGTGCAGGGCACGAGCGGCCTGATCTGCCTGACCAGCGGCGGCAATCCGTACGACAAGCCGGTCGCGGTCGTCGAGCTGGATCCGGGCCGACAGGGCCCGGGAAGGCTGCAGTTCGTCGGCCTCGGCTGGCCCACCGGCCAGGAACAACCGAAGAACTGCGTCATCCCCAGCCGCACCCCCTGACATGCCCCACCTCGACCGGTGGCTCGCGCCATCGTGAGGCCGGACTGTCACAGCGTCCCTATAAGATCCACACGGCGGGAGAAGCTGTGGTAACCACCGACCCCGTACAGCCCGGCGCCCGGGGCACGGCTTCCCGGCTCGTCCCCGCCGCCCAGCATCGCGTCCTGGATCTTCAGGCCCGCGCCGACGGCGCGTTCGTCGCCCTGCGCGAAGAACCACAGGATCCGGCGAAGACCACGGAGGTCCGCCGGCTCACTGTCCAGGTCCGCCCCGCGGGCAGCAGCACCGCGTGGGCCGCGCTCCGAACGCTGACCAGCGCCCCGCACCACAGGGTCACCCCTGCTGCCCGTATCCCCCACTGCCGGCCGCACCCCCGTGACGGCCGGCAGTGGGGAAAGTGCCTGGCAAACGAGGCGGGATCACTATGTCTCGCTGAAAGGGTCAATTGCAACCCGCTTATTTCGCTTCTCATCTCGCGAGAAGTTCAAGGCCGAACCTTCTCGCCGAGTGAGAAATGGGCCGCCCTTTCTCACCTCGTGAGAAAGATGCATAAGGCAAGGTGCCCAGGTCGGGGGCGTGAGGCGGATGTCCTAGCCTGTCGTGGGTACAGGTCCGGCCTGCATCGATAGGAGTGCTGTGCGCGCCATTGTCATGAGGGAATTCGGCGGCCCCGAGGTCTTGCGACTGGAGGACGTCCCCGACCCCGAGCCCGCACGCGGGGAAAACCTGCTGGACGTGCGGCTGGCGGGTGTCAACTACGCAGATGTCCATGCCCGGGGAAACACCTACCTCGCACCGGTCGAGCTGCCCTACATCCCCGGCAACGAGGTCGTCGGCACCACACCGGACGGCAAACGCGTCGTGGCGCTGACCCGGGGCGGCGGCTACGCGCAGAAGGCGGCCGTCCACCGCAGGCTGCAATGGGAGATTCCCGACGAGGTCACCGACGAACAGGCGGTGCCGCTGGCACTGCAGGGAAACAGCGCGTACCACCTCCTCTTCACGGTCGCCCAGATCACCAAGGGGCAGACCGTCGTCATCCCCGCCGCGGCCGGCGGCGTCGGCACGCTGGCCGTTCAGTTGGCGCACCGGGCGGGCGCCCGGGTCATCGCCCTCGCCGGCACGGACGAGAAGCGTCGGCTGGCCCTGGAACTCGGGGCGACGGCTGCCGTCGACTCCTCCGACGAGTACGGCCTGGCCGAGCGGATCCTCGATGCGGCGGGAGGGCCGGTGCACGCCGCGTTGGAGATGACCGGCGGCGCCACGCTGCGCCAGACCCTCGACGCAGTCGGCCCGCGCGGCAGGCTCGTCGTGTACGGCTTCGCCGGCGGGCAGCTCGCCGACGTCCCCGTACACACGCTGCTCCAGAAGTCCATCACTGTCGCCGGTTTCTGGCTCCCCCATCTGTACTCCGACCGGACGCTCCCGCTGGCCGCGTCCATGAGGCAGCTCTTCGACGCCGTAGCCAACGGCACGCTCAAGATCGTGACTGGTGGGATCCACCCGCTGGCCGACGCGGCAAAGGTGCATGGAGTGCTCAACAGTCGTACGGGAACGGGCAAGTTCAGTCTCGACCCCACCACGTAATAGTCTTGTACCCCCCGTGTGGGGTGGCACCGGCACCGTGTGCCACCGAAGCCCAGGAGGACGGGCGCGGGCGCATCGAAGGGGGTACGGCTGATGAGTGGACAGCGTGGAACCGGGACCAGCTACGCCGACCGCTTCATGCGGGTGCAGCAGGCGTTCATCACGCTGGGCCCCGGTGCCCACCGGCTGTCCGAGATCGCCAAGACCGCCGATCTCGACGACTCCACCACCGGCCGCATGCTCACCGCCGGCACCTACAACAACACCTTCGTCCGCATCGACCGAGGCCTCTACCAGCTCGGCAGTACGGTCGGCGATCTCGGGCTCCACGCACTCGCCGAGGACAACCTCTCCGGCAGCGAGGCCACCGAGGTCCTGCAGAGCCTGCGCAGGGCGACCGACGACGGCTTGGTCTTCCTGTACATGAGAGCCCCGTTCGGCATCGCGGGCAGACAGTGCCTGGACATGGCCGTGGGGGATTCCGATCTCGTCGAGCTCGGCATGACGCCGCGTGACGTCCTCTCGGTCACCCGGTCGCTGCGCACCGGCGCCTCGGGCCGGACGATCCTCGCCTTCCTGCCCGAGCAGATCCAGCAGCGGGTGGCCGCCGATCCGGTCCCGGAGGAAGCCGGTCCCGGCGTCATCCGGGACGGCGACGAGCTGCTCGCCTCGCTCGTCGACATCCGCGACCAGGGGTACGCCTTGGGGTACCAGGAGTGCATGGCGAAGTGGAACTCCGTCGCCGCCCCAGTCCTCTGGGACGGCTCGATCTGGGGCGCGGTTCTGCTGCTCAAGCCCATGGACGTCATGCCCCAGGCTCCGCTGCACTACATCTACGCCACCATCACGGCGGCCGCCGCACTCAGCCGACTCGGCGGAGCCTGGCCGGCCGACTGATCACCCGTCGTCACCTTCTCTCCCCTACTCGCGCATCTGCGCGAAGTACTCATAGGCGTGTTCCCCGTCGACCCGGTACCGGTCGGCTCGCGCCTGCTGTCCGCCCCGGGCGTCGTCCTCACCCCGCACATCGCCGGCGCGAGCCGCGAGGTCGCCCACAAGGCCGCCCGGATCGTCGCCTTCGAGGCCGGCCGCTTCCTCCTCGGCGAGTCACTGGCCCACTGCGCCAACCCCGAGGTCAGGGGAGGCTGAAAGGGCGCCTTCTGCAGCACAGTTGCTGTGGACGACCCCTTCTGGAGAACGCTGCTGCCGGGGCGTCGCCTGTCCCCTCGGGACGGCCGGGCAGTCACTCCCCAGTGGTGCCCGGCCGTCCCGCTCGCCGAAGCGGAGGCTGATGCGGCCGGGGCTCAGTGCCCCGCGGACCCCTCGGGGCGTGCATGGCGCGGCAGGAGGAAGGCGAGCAGGAAGGTCAGGGCGAGCATGCCGTCGACGATCCACAGGATGGTCCGCATGACGGTGCCGAAACCGCTCCGGAAGGCCGATGACGAGGTGGCCTGCAGCGCGGCGGGTATTCGCGCGCCGGCCTGAGGTGAGGTCACGGCGGACCGGGTGTCATTCTCCAGGCGGGTACAGGAGGCCGGGGTCGCGGCGGGGTCCTTGGCGACGGCGCGGTCCGAGGCGCAACGGCGCAGGTCCGCCACGATGCGTTCCCGAGCAGCGGGTGCGACGTGCGCGGCGGCCAACTGCCCGCGCAGGCCGTCCGCGTGGTGGTCGACGGCGGTGGCGATCCCGCCGCCCAGCAGACCGAAGAACACGGTGCCGAGGAGCGCCACGCCGAACGCGCCGCCGAGCTGCTGCACCGCGGTCATCGTGCCGGATGCCGAGCCCGTCTCGTGCGGCTCGACGCTGGCGAGCACGATGTCGAAGAACGGCGCCATGAGCAGGCCCATACCGATGCCGGTGACGAGCAGGGACGGCACGAGCTGCCAGGGGCCGACGCCGCTGCCCACCAGGTCGAGGGTCAGCCACACGCCGAATACGCCGACGGCCATGACGAGCGCGCCCGCCTGCAGCACGGCTCGCCCGAACCGGGTGAGACCCTGAGCGACGCCGAAGCCGACGATCATGCCGCCCGACCAGGGCACCATCACCAGGCCCGCCTTGAGCGGCGAATAGCCGAGGCCGATCTGGGTGTACAGGTTGAAGACCAGCATGAAGCCCTGCATGGTCGAGAAGAAGACCAGCCCGAGGGTCATACCGCCGCTGAATCCACGCTTGCGGAAGAGGCTCGGCACGACCAGCGGGTCCCGACCGGCCCTGCTGCGGCGCGACTCGTACGTGCCGAAGGCGGCGAAGACGACCACCGAGGCGGCCATCATCAGGAACGTCCACAGGGGCCAGTCGTACTCACGGCCCTGGACCAGCGGGAAGATGATGAGCAGTGCGCCCAGTGAGACGAGGAGCATGCCGGGGATGTCCAGGCGCGGCCTGCTGCCGGACCTGCCCCTCGGCAGATAGCGCAGGGCTCCGAGGAAGGCCGCGGTACCCAGCGGCAGGTTGATCAGGAAGATCATCCGCCAGCCGGTGCCGAAGTAGTCGGCGTCCACGAGCCAGCCCGCCAGGATCGGCCCGCACACCGCGGACAGTCCCATGACCGGTCCGAACATGCCGAAGGCCTTCTGCGACTCCTTCGGCGGGAACATCTCCTTGATCATGCCGAGGCCTTGCGGCAGCATCACCGCGCCGAACAGGCCCTGGACCACGCGTGCGGCGATCAGCATCTCGGGCGACACGGACAGCGCGCACAGCAGCGAACCAAGGGTGAAGCCGGCAGCTCCCACCAGGAACATCCGGCGCCGCCCGTGAATGTCCCCGAGCCGCCCCCCTGTGACGAGCCCGACGGCCATCGAGAGCGTGTAGGCGGCGGCGAGCCACTGCAGAGTGGAGGCACCGCCGCCGAGGTCGGCCCGCATGGAGGGGCCGGCGATGTTCGTGACTACGGCGTCGAGGAGATCCATGACCTCGGCCGCCAGGATCACGAAGAGCGCAGCCCAGCGCCACCGGTAGGGCGCTGGTGAGTCGGTGAGCGGCGCCTCGGCGGACGCGACACCGGTGGTGGACATCGGAACTCCTCGTGAAAGGGCCGCGCGGCGGTGGGCCGCGCGCGGGTGGGCTGATGGCATCCAGAGAACGCTGTTCACCCTAACAGAACAGTGCTCACCAGAAGAACGATGTTCATTAAGATATAGCGCAATCCCTGGCTGTCGGACAAGATATATCGCGTCTTCGTTGCCTCGCCATCCCTGTGGACGCCGCTCGCCGAGGGAGAACACTGTTCTCCCGACGCTTAGACTGTGGTCATGAGTGACGCGGCCGCCGGTACCCCGACACCTCCTCCGCCGTCCCCCTGGGAACGCGGACGTCCCGCTCGCGCCCACGTCGTCCCCGCGCGCACACCGCTGTCGCGCGAACGGGTCGTCGAGGCCGCCTTCACCGTGCTGGACCGCCAGGGCCTCGACAGGCTGTCGATGCGTCAGGTGGCCGCCGAGCTGGGGGTCGCGGTCTCCGCCCTCTATGCCCATGTCCGCTCCAAGGACGACCTCCTGGAGTTGATGTACACCCGGCTCTTCGACGGCTTCGAGATGCCCGAACCCGACCCGGAGCGATGGCAGGAGCAGGTGCGGGACTACGCCCGCTCCGGACGGCGGCGCCTGCGGTCCCACCGGGACATGGCCCGGATCTCCATGGCCCATGTCCCCTTCACCGCCGAACTGCTGCCCCACGTCGAGACGTTGCTCGCCGTCTTCCGGACGGCCGGGCTGCCCGACCGCATCGCGGCGGAGGCCGGTGACCTCATCTCCACCTATATCGACGGGTTCGTCCTGGAGGAGGGCATGTGGCAGGACCGCGCCGCCGGAGGCGGCGGTGACGGTTCGTCACTGGCCCGCCCAGACTGGCGCGAGATGGCCGACGAGATGCGGAACTACTTCGCGTCCCTGCCCGCGACGGACTTTCCCCATCTGCGCGCCCTGGCCGGGCTGATCGTGTCGGACTCCTCCGACGAGCGCTTCGACATCGGCCTGGAGATCATCCTGCGCGGCCTGGCGAGCTACCTGCCGGACTCGTCGGCCTCCGCGAGCCCTGACACCGGCCGAGTTCCGGACTCCGGCGGGGTTCCGGACTCCGGCTGATCCCCGCTTCGGTCAGTCCGCCGTGGCGCCGTCGGCCGGCTCGCCGAGGTGCTCGGCGAGCTGGAACGGAGCGGGCAGTGCGTCCGTGATGGCCGCCCGGGCGCTGTCGTCGAGGGCGGCCAACGCGCCGTCGATACGGCGTTCGTGGGCGTGGTCCAGGCGGCGAGCTTCTCGCGCCCGGCGTCGGTGAGGGTGACGACGGAGGCCCGGCGGTCGGCCGAGTCCATGTCACGCGCCACCAGCCCCGAGGTGATCATCTGGCCGATCAGTCCGCTGACCGTGCTCGGGGCCAAGCGGCGGGCGGCGAGGTCGCTGATCCGTGCGGGGGAGTGTTCGCCGAGCACCTGGAGCACCTCGACACAGCCCACACCGGCGCAGCCGGGCAACTCGGCCACGTCGATCGCCGCGTTCAGCGTGCGGGGCTTGCCGGGGCCGGGCAGGGACAGACCGCGGAGCCCCAGCGCGGGCAGCCGGTCCGCCGCCCGGCGCAGCAGCGCCCGCAGCTGTCGTACGGACCGGCCTCCTCCCGCGCCGACGACCCCTGCATGCCGACGAAACGCACCAGGGGGCGTTCGGATGGGCCTCGACCGTCTCGCGACGCGTTCCAGCAGCGCGTCCAGCTGCTCCTTTCTGCTCGGCGAGCGTGCCCCGGACGCGACCGTCGTGCCGTCCGGCAGCACCTGCCGCACCGGGACCGACCAGGGCGGCGTCGGACGGAACCCCCGGGCCATCGTCTTGCGCACATGATGCGTCAGAAACGATTCGCCGGAGCGTCGGCGGCCACGGACCGGCAGCGGCTCGTTGAGGCGTACGGGCGGGCTCTGCCACAGCGACCCGGCCGGATCGCGGGCCAGCACGAGGGTGCCGGCCCGCGTGTCGTGCGGGGCGAAGGCGAACATGCCCCGCACCCGGTGCAGCATGTCCAGGCCGTGCCGCTCGTACAGTTCCACCAGTTCCACGACGACTTCGGTGTAGCTGTCCGTGCGCAGCGCCGTGCCGGCCGCGGGCAGCGCGTGGCGCAGCTCGGCGTGGTTGTAGATCTCGCCGTTGAGGACGCGGGCCGTGACGCCGCTCGCGGAGAGGAACGGCTGGCGGCCGCGGGGCGGGTCGCTGAAGGCCGGCGCGCAGTGCGCGAAGGTCACACCTCGGTGACGGCACCCGTCGGAGCCGCCCGGGCCGCGGTGCGCGACGGCGGCCAGCATCCGCTCGGCCGTGCGCGGGCAGCATCGAGCCCGCCACCGGCGTCGGTGAATCCCACGAGACCGCACATGCCGGCTACGACCGGCGGGTGGGCGTCATCCCGACGGACGAGGCGGCCTGCCGTGGCGGTGTCCCGGCCAGCGACCGCCGGGTCCACTCGATCTGTGCGGCCAGCCCCGTCCGCAGGTCGGTGCGGGCGCGGAAACCGAGGCGGAGCCGGGCGCGGCCGACATCGGCCGTGGTCGCGCGCACATCGCCGAGGCGCGCCGGGCCGTACCGGGCGTCAGGCACCAGACCGGTCAACTCCCCGGTGAGGGCGAGGACTTCGTTGACCGAGACGGCGTGGCCCGTGCCGATGTTCAGGACGCCGCACGCGGGGGCAGTCGCGGCCAGTTGCAGCGCGCGCACCACATCGGAGACATGGACGAAGTCACGGATCTGGGCGCCGTCGCCGAAGATCTCGACGGGCTCACCGCCGAGGGTGGCGCGGATGACCCGGGAGATGAACATGTCCGGGCGCTGGCCGGGGCCGTAGACCGTGAAGAAACGCAGAGCGGTCACCGAGAGCGCGGCGTCCGGGCGCGCGGCGAAGGCGAGGGCGAGCCGTTCGGCGGCGAGCTTGGTGACCCCGTAGGGGGACAGCGGGTGCGGGATGTCGTCCTCGTTCATCGCGCCGTCCGCGACACCGCCGTAGACACTGGAGGAGGAGGCCACGACCACGCGCGGGACGCCCAGGCGGACACAGGCGTCCAGCAGGCGCTGCGTGGCCAGCACATTGCAGTGCAGATACTCGGGAAATTGCGTCCAGGACGGCCGGACGCCTGGTAACGCGGCTAAGTGGAAAACCGCGGAGGCGTTTTTCAGACAGATATCGAGATCGGCTGAGACAAGATCTCTTCGAATCGTACGGAGGTATCCCAGTCCGTCCGACGCTGAGATCTCGACTTCCGGCCAACCGGTTTTCCGGTCAATCCCCACCACGTTTTTTCCGGACCGCCGCAACTCCTCGACGAGATGGGATCCGATGAAACCCGCCGCACCGGTGACCACGACGTTCGTACCTGTGTCGGCCCCGTCGCGCGCGTCATCCGACATGAGAATACCCCTTGTTGGTACGTGGTACCCGGTTATTCAAGGCGGTGCTCTGTGAAATGTGGCCGAGATCGTGCGGTGCGCTCGATGGGCGCACGAAGCCAAATGGCCCAGAAGACCCGAGGAGTCTAACAGCGAGGTGAATCGGCGGCAACGGCCCTGGGTGATCGCTGAACTGCTGAACCAAGCGGCGGTTATCGTTCCGCATGTGGACGCGTTTTACGTGTCATTCCCCCTGCGGGCGGCGGACTTTATGCTGGGGAATCCGCCGTCCGGCGAACGGCGCGGGACGCGTTGGCAGGCGGCCCGTTACGCAGTCCGCTACGGCAGCCTTCCCCGCTGGTCCGTCATCTGCGCGGCGAACGGCCGGCCGTCCTCCTGCTCGCCCCCGCGGTGATCGGCCGCCCGGCACGGCCAGGAGATCTGCGCGGTCATCGTCCCCCGTCACCGGTCCGCGGGAGGCGGGACTGCGGGTCGGCTGCGCGCCCGACACCGTCCTCGGTGCGGGAACTCAGGCCGCACGCAGGGCAGTTGATGACGGACTGGTCGGCCGACCGGTCGCGGCCACCGCCTTCATGACCAGCGCGGGCCACGAGAAGTGGCACCCGGACCCGGAGTTCTACCACCAGCCGGGCGGCGGCCCGCTGCTCGACATGGGCCCTTACTACCCCTCGGCCTCCACGACGCCTCTATGGTCAAAAGCTGACTGACATACGACTGCAATACGACCGAAATGCGAACCGAAAGAGGACCACACCACATGGCTGCCCGCCCCGACCGCCCCGACCTGCCCGTGGCGGTCTGCGTCATGGACCCCTCCATCGTCGGCCAGGTGCTCCCCGCAGAGCTGCGCGAACGCCTCTCCGCCCGCGTCCGGCTCGCTCCCGTCCAGGAGGGCTCGGCTCCGCGGGCGATGTTCCCCGCCGAGTTCGCCGAGGCGGAGATCCTCATCAGCGGCTGGGGCTGCCCCCGGCTCACGCCCGACGTCCTGGCCGGGGCGCCCCGGCTGCGCGCGGTGATGCACGCCGCCGGCACCGTCAAGTCGCTGGTGAGCGACGCGGTATGGGAACGGGGCATCGTCGTGTCGTCGGCCGCCGACGCCAACGCCGGCCCCGTCGTCGCTTACACGCTGGCCCTCATCGCCCTCGCCACCCGGCGCACCCTGACCATGGCGGCCCGCTACGAAGACGGCTGGCCGGCTTCCGAATACCGTTCCGGTGCCGACGGCAGCACGGTGGGTATCGTGGGCGCCTCACGCATCGGCCGCGGCGTGCTGGCCGCTCTACGGCGGTCCGACGCGGGCCACCGGTTGCTCCTTACCGATCCGTATGTGACGGACGACGAGACACGCCGCCTCGGCGCGGAGCGGGTCGAACTGGCCGAGCTGTGCCGTCGGTCGGCGGTGGTGAGCGTCCACGCGCCGCTGCTGCCGGAGACGACCGGGCTGCTGGACGCCGCGATGCTGGGGCTCATCCCGGACGGCGGTGTGCTCATCAATACGGCCCGGGGCGCCATCGTCGACACGGAGGCGCTGACCCATGAGTGCGCGTCCGGGAGGCTGGAGGCGTACCTGGATGTGACGGACCCCGAACCGCTGCCGCCCGGCCATCCGTTGCTCTCCCTGCCCAACGTGCTGGTCACCCCGCACATCGCCGGTGCACAGGGCAGTGAGGTGCAGCGGCTCGGACGGTACGCGGTGGCGGAGGTCGATCGGTGGGTGACGGGCGAGCCACTGCTCGGCGCGGTCACCCGCGAGGCCCTGTCACACCTGGCCTGAGCGACGCAACTCGCCGCGGTGACGTCGGAAGCGTGGACGTCTGACCATTGATCAGATGTACATGCTCGTACCGGTTCGGGTGGTCGTCGAGTCGGTGAACCTTGCGGACGACCGCAGCGGTGATGTCGTGGTGCGCCGGTTCGAGGCGTAGCGCCACGTCGGCGTCGGCCTCGGTCAGGGTGACGCAGTTCCAGAAGGGGAACCGGCAGTCGGCCCAGCGGACGGTGATGCCTGGCGGGTCCCGCATGGCCGGGAGCGTCATCCCCCTGCCCGAGCCGTCCCAGCCCGATCTGACGTTCGTGCGCGTGACCACCGACGAACAGCTGCGGGCGTACGCCGACTTGAACTCCCGCGCTTACGGATTCCCGCTGGAAGCCGGCCGCGACGGTCTCCTCGGTTCCACGCTGTGGAAGAACGAGGTGCACGCCTACCTGAGGGTGCGGGACGGCGTCCCGGTGACGTGCGCCGCGACGGTGGAGGCCGACCGCCGTCTCTTCGTCGTGCTCGTCGCCACCCCCCCGGAGTGGCAGCGCCGTGGCTACACGGAGGCGGTCACGCGCAAGGCTCACTTCGAGGGCGCCCGGGCCACCGGCCTGACCCGCGCAACCCTGCACGCGACCGCGGCCGGTGCGCCCGTCCATCCCCGCATCGGCTTCCAGCCGGACTCGCCGATGCAGTTCTACGCCCTGAAGGGCTGACCTCCCGGCCGCGCGCGCAGTGGGCTCTAAGTGACGGCGAAGTCGTCGGCGTGGACGTCGGACTGGCCGTACCAGCCGTGGACGTAGACGGTGACGGTTCCGCTGCTGCCGGTGGTGAAGTTGACCGTCAGCTGGTTCCAGCTCGTGTTGTTCGACCACGTGCTGGCGGTGGCGCCGCCGCTGACCCCGATGTAGGCGTAGGGGCCCTGGACCCAACCGGTGAGCGTGTAGCTGTGGCTGGGGGACAGGGTCACGGTCTGGTCGCACTCACCGGTGCCGCTGGAGCTGGGCGTGACCTGGAGGGCGTGGCTGCCGGTGTGGACCGGGGCCGAGACCACCGTGCTGCCGCCCGTGCAGGTCCAGGGGCTCGGACTGCCGGTCTCGAACCCGGCGTTGGTCAGCGAGCCCCCGCCGCCTCCGCCCCCACCGGACGTGACGGTGAGCGTGAAAGTCGCGCTGTGGCTGCCGCCGGCGGCCGTGCCGGTGACGGTGATCGGGTAGGTGCCCGCGGCCACGGACGACCCGACCGTCGCCGTCAGCGTCGAACTGCCGCCGGACGTGATCGAGGCGGGGCTGAAGGAGACGCCGACACCCGAGGGCGCGCCCGAGGCGGAGAGGCTGACGGACTCGGCGCTGCCGGAGGTGACGGCCGAGGAGACCGTCGCGGTGGCGGAGCCGCCCTGCGCGACCGAGGCGGAGCCGGGCGCCAGGGACAGGGAGAAGTCACTGGTCGTGCCTCCGCCCCCGCCCGTGCTGCCCTCATAGGGCACGAACGCGTCCGTGAACGCGAGGCTGTTCTGGCTGATCTCGCTGCAGGTGGGAAGGGAGTTGGCGCTTCCGCTGCACGGCTGGTCCCGGTTGACCGACCAGAACGCCAGCCGCCCGACACCGTTCTGCGCCGCGAAACTCTCCACCGTCTGGGCATCGGCCAGGGTGAAGGTGGAACCGTCGTCGTTCTTGCCGATCATCGGGGTGATCCCGAGGTTGGCGTAGGTGTACGAGGAGTCGACGGACTGCATCTGCGCCAGCGTGGCCCGGGCGGCGTCGACCGCGCCCTGGCCCATCTCGGTGCCGGTGCCCGCGTAGTAGTCCATGGCCATGACGTTGACCACGTCGATCTTGATGCCCGCGTTCTTGGCGGCCTTGAGGATGTTGACGCCGTCGCCCGTCAGACCGGTCGTCAGCACCGGCAGCGTCATGGAGAACTGCAGGCCCGGGTTGGACGCCTTGAGGTCCTTCATCGCCTGCATCTGGCGGGCCGCGGCCGCGGTGTCCGCGACGGCGGCACCCTCGACGTCGAAGTCGAGCTGGGTGACGCCGTAGTCGTTGATGATGGCCTGGTATCCGGCGTCGATGCTGCTCTGGGTGGAACACGTCCAGGCGAGCGGCTCACCGCTCGCGCCGCCGGAGGAGATGATGACGGAGGCGCCCTCGGACTTCGCCTTGGCGATCTCGGGGTCGGTGTAGGAGTCGTTGCCGATGGGGAGCGTGTCGCCCCAGATCTGGTTGCAGCCTTCGCCGAGTACGAAGGCCGCGGTGTAGGCCTTGAGATGGTGTCCGGTGACGGCGGTGTCGAGCATGCCCTCCTGACTGTTCGACATGTCGACATACGGAGCCACGGAGTAGACGCTGCTCGTCGCGGCGCTGCCGGCGGGTGCCAGAGCGACGGCGACGCCGGTGGCCGCGAGCGCGAGCGCGCAGACGGAAGCGCCAAATCTTGCCAGGTGCATGACAGTTCCCCTCTCGGGGTGCCTCTAGGGCGTGGGGTGGTGGGGTGGTGGGGTGGTGCCGTGCCGGGCCCGCGTTGGTACATACCAAACAGCCGCCGCGCCGCCCCGTCAAGAGGACTAGACCAACTTCAACCAGGTGGATTCACGATGCCTGTCCCGCCGTCACGCAGGGCGGAACTCGGTCGCGGCGAGGGCGAGTTGGCCGGGCCGTGCCCGCCCCGCCCGCCCCGGCGGCAGCGGGCGACGTCCGGCGACTGGCCGGTCGTGACGTCCCGCGGTGGCCGTTGGTTGGTTGCTCGCGGGCGGTATTAGGCTGGGTGACCGGTGAAACCGGCATGTTGACGACCGCGCCGGGCTCGAGCGTCAGGGAGTGACCGATGGCAGTGGGAACCGAGCGGGCCGTACTGGCCGGCGGTTGTTTCTGGGGCATGCAGGATCTGATCCGCAAGCAGCCGGGCGTGGTGTCCACGCGCGTCGGCTACAGCGGTGGCGACACGCCGAACGCGACGTACCGCGATCACGGCGACCACGCCGAGGCCATCGAGATCCTCTTCGACCCCACGGCTACGAGCTACCGCGACATCCTGGAGTTCTTCTTCCAGATCCACGATCCGACCACGCGGGACCGCCAGGGCAACGACATCGGGCGCAGCTACCGGTCCGCGATCTTCTACGGCGACGAGGAACAGCACCGCGTCGCCCTGGACACGATCGCCGACGTCGAGGCGAGCGGGCTGTGGCCGGGGAAGGTGGTCACGGAGGTGGAGCCCGTGAGTGACTTCTGGGAGGCGGAACCCGAGCACCAGGACTACCTGGAGCGCTATCCCAACGGCTACACCTGCCACTTCCCGCGCCCGAACTGGAAGCTGCCGCGGCGAGGGCCGGCGACGACGAACTGAACCACCCCTGTCTCCGCCGCACGGGGGAGCGCGATCCGACCCGCGCGGGATGTGACCGGTCCGCCCGGTGACGAGTCTGGGTCTGCGGAGGCAGCCGCACGAGCGCGGTGCCTGCGGAGAGACGGGGGACTCGGTGGACCGGTTGGGCTCAGGGGACCACTTCGACCGGCTGGGTCGGCTGGCGGCGTACGCGGCGGCGGCGGTGATGACGCCGTACGCGTTGATCAAGGTCTCATGGGTGGTCGGCGCGATCGCGGGGGTGCTGCCCATCGGTGACGGCTTCGGCCTGGCCGGCTGGGTCGCGCTCAACACAGCGACCATCGGCATGGCCGGCCTCGGCATCGCCGTGGCGCTGGCCCTGGTACGGCCCTGGGGCCTGCGCCTGCCGGTCCGGTGGGTCGCGGGCGTCGCCTGGGTGGGTACGGGCTTCCTCGTCCCCCTGCTGCCGTACGCCGTACTCGACTCGTTGCTGGGGCTGCCGGACGGCGCGCCACGGCACCGGCACGACGGTGGCCCGGCCATGCCGGGCTGGGAAGCCGTGCTGATCCAGACGAGCTTCGTGGGCATGGGACTCGGTCTCGCGGTCGCCCTGCCCGCGCACCTACGACGACGCCGGCCGGAGGTGTTCGCCGGCCGGGTCGGCGACGCGGGCCGCGGCTTCGCCCGCCCGGTGCGGTGGGCAGTGGGCGCCGGTGCGGTGATCGGGGCAGTATGGGCCTACTGGGCGCTCGGCGGTACGGCCGGTGTCGCGCATCCGGCACAACGGGGCGTCGGCGAGCGGCTGTTGACCGGCCTGTGGGGGCTGTGGGGGCTCACCGCCGCGGCGGCCACCTGGACCGTCGGCCGCGGCCGGCCCGCCCGGCTGCGCCACTGGATCCCCTTGACGCTCGGCTGGCTGGGGACGGGGTCGCTGTGCGCGTGGAGCGGCTGGCAGCTGCCGTTCGTCCTGTACGTGGCGTTGGCCCACCCCGCCGGTACGGCCCTGCCGGAGAACCTCGCGGTCGCGGCCGTGCTGCACGTCGCCGCCGTCGCCGCGGGCGCGGTCATGCTGCGGGCGCTCGTCCGTGCCCGCGGATCCGTTACCGCAGCCGAGGCCGCACCCGAGACCGTGGACGACACCGGCAGCCGTCTGTCGTAAAACGGGCAGAACCGCGTATCACGCCCCGCAGCAGGCCTGGCCGCCCTCAGCTGAGGACGTCACAGCGGCCGAGGGCCGTCCCCAGGCGCCGGGGGCAGCGCGAGGTGGGCCAGGTCGCCCGGCGGAGGTGAGGTCACCGGCCACAGGGGCGCGGCCTCGCCGTCGGCGAGGGCAGCCGGCGCGTCGGTGAGGTTCATGCGCTCGCGCAGTCGGCCGTAGAAGTCCGTCGGGCCCAGCCGGACCGCCTTCAGCCGGCGCGGTGCGGCGTACACGCCGATCCAGTCCCCGGGGCTCAGCACGCCCCGGAGCTGGCCGTCGATGCTGACGGCGGCCTGCCCGGACCGCTCCAGGACGCGCAGCGCGACGGGTTCGTCGGGGGCGGCCACGACCGAGCGGTTGAACACCATGTGCGGGGCGACCGGCGTGAAGACCAGACCCGCCGCGCGCGGCGAGACGACCGGGCCGCCGGCGGCGAAGCTGTACGCCGTGGAGCCCGTGGGCGTGGCCACCAGCAGCGCGTCGGCCGAGTAGCAGGCCAGGAGCCGGCCGGACAGATAGACACCGACCGACACCTGCCGGTCCCGGGCGAGCTTCTCCACGACGACGTCGTTCAGTGCGGTGACGTTCAGCGCGACGCCCCAGTTGTCCCCCGTCTCGCACTCCACCCGCACCCGGGGCGGAGGCAGCATCGGCCCGCGGCCGTACTTCAGCAGGGTCTCCATCTGCGCGGGCACCTCCAGGCGGCACGACGCCCGCATGGTGAGGAGCATCCGGCTCTCGACGGTGATGCGCTCGGACCGGACCGCGTCCAGCGCCGCGCGCACCGCCGAGGCCGGGACCTCGGTGAGGAAGCCGACCCGGCCGAGGTCGACGCCGAGCACCAGGGCGTCGTTCTCGGCCGCCAGCCGGGCGCCGCGCAGAAAGGTGCCGTCGCCGCCGAGGGTGACGATGAGATCCGGATCGCCTGCGGCGTCCAGTTCCTCCCGGGCGCTGTGCCGCGCCCCCTCCTGCCACACGTCGATGTCGGCGCACCCCACGGCGTGTTCCGCACACCACGCGCGCACCGCGTGAGCGGCGGCCACGGCCTCGGCGCGGCCGCCGTGCACCACCAGGCCGATACGGTTCACCGTCATATCCGCCTCCCAGCCGGCCTCTCCCGCTCGCCATCCTCACCGCGCACCCCCCAGCCTCGGCACACGCCACGCCGACGAGCACCCCGCCGAGGAGCCACTGGACCGGCGATGCACGCGGGGCGCTTCGCCGAGGGGCGACTGTGACCCGGCGATGTACGCGGGGTGCTCCGTCGAGGGGCGACTGTGACCCGGCGGCGCACGCGGGGTGCTTCGTCGAGGGGCGACCGGGGCGGCGATGTACGCGGGGTACTCCGTCGGGGGGGCCAACGGACCGGCGGCGCACGCGGGGCGCTTCGTCGGGGGGCCAACCGACTGGCGGCGATGCACGCGGGGTATTCCGTCGAGTGGCGACCGGGGCGGCGATGTTCGCGGGGTACTTCGTCGGGGGTCAACGGACTGGCGGCGCACGCGGGGTGCTCCGTCGAGGGGCGACTGTGACCCGGCGATGTACGCGGGGTACTCCGTCGGGGGCCAACGGACCGGCGGCGCACCCGGGGTACTCCGCCGAGGAGCCGCCGGACCGGCGACGCGCCGGGTGCGCTCCGTCGAGGGGCGACCGGGACCCGGCGGCGCACCCGGGACGCGGGTCAGCCGGACGGCCCGTCGGCGCTTGTCGGGCGGGTGCCCGGCGTGTGGCCGAAGGTGCGGCGGAACACGTCGATGAAGGCGCTGGCCGAGGACCAGCCGCACCGGTGCGCCACCGTGGTCACCGGCGTCCGCTCGGCCAGCAGGACCAGCGCGTGGTGCAGCCGCAACTGGGTGCGCCACTGCGGGAACGTCATCCCGAGGTCCCGGCGGAACAGCCGCGACAGGGTACGGTCACTCGCCCCGACCTCCCGGCCCAGCTCGGCCAGGGTGCGGTCGTCGGCCGGATCGGCGCGCAGGATGCCGCACAGCGTGCGCAGCACAGGCGAGTCGGGCGTGGGCAGATGCAGCGGCTGCTGCGGCGAGGCCCGCAGCTGGTCGAGCAACACCGCGCGCAGCCGGGCCCGTTCGGGACTGCCGTCATCCGGTGTACTGGTGTGGGCGATGATCAGCTCGCGCAGCAACGGACCCACGGCCAGCACCGTCGGCGTGTCCAGGGCCAGCGGGTTCTCCGTCGCCGGCAGCCCCATCAGATGCAGTTCCAGCTCGCCGTGCGCCTCGTGGGCGTGGACCGTGCCGGCCGGCACCCAGATGGCGCGGGTGGCGGGGGCGACCCAGGAACCGGCGCCGGTGGTGACGGCCACGACTCCGCGGCCTGCGTAGACGATCTGGTGGTCGTCGTGCCGGTGGGCCTCGATCGCCGCTCGGGGTGCCAGCCGCCGGGTGTGTGTCGGAGCCGTCGGCATATGGCGGATTTCCGTCATCCTGTGGCAGCTTATCGGAAGTACGACAGCCTGGCGGGGCCGGAGCATGACGGGGGTGCGAAGGAACAACACATCGATCACCCTGCTGTCCGTCGGGCATGCCTGCGTCGACGTCTACCAAGGCGCCGTGGCGTCCCTGATCCCGTTTCTCGTCGCCCAGCGCGGCTACGGCTATGCCGCCTCCTCCGGCGTCGTCCTGGCCGCCTCCCTGCTGTCGTCCGTGGCGCAGCCGTTCTTCGGTGCCCTCACCGACCGCCGGGCGGCACCCTGGCTGCTCCCGGTCAGTACGCTCCTGGCCGGCGTCGGCATCGCGCTGAGCGGACTCGGCGGCGCCTACAGCCTCACCCTGCTGTGCGTGGCGCTGTCCGGGATCGGCGTGGCCGCCTACCACCCCGAGTCCGCCCGGGTCGCCCGGCAGGCGGCCCGGGGTGAGCACAGCGGCATGGGCTGGTTCTCGCTGGGCGGCAACGTGGGCTTCGCCCTGGCCCCGCTCCTGGTCGCCGCCGTCGTGGGCACGGGCGGGCTGCGCCGGACCCCGCTGCTGGTGCTGCCGGCCCTCGTCGGCACCGCGTTGTGCCTGGTCGTACTGCGCACACCGGGACGACGGCCGGCCGCACGTGCCGGTACGGCGCCGCCCGGCCAGGGCGACGACAAGGCGTCGTTCGTGAAGCTGTCGCTGGCCGTGACGTGCCGTTCGATCGTGTTCATCGGCCTGAGCTCCTTCCTCTCCCTGTACGCCGAGCAGCGGCTGGGCGGGAGCGCGGCCGCCGGCACCGCCGCGCTGTTCCTGCTCTATCTCGGCGGCGCCGTCGGCTCCGTGCTGGGCGGCGCGCTGGCGGAGCGCTGGGACCGGGTCACGGTGTGCCGCTGGTCCTATCTGGTCTCGGTCATGGCGGTCGCGGGCGTCGTGTTCGTCCCCGGCCCGGCGCTGTACGGGTGCATAGCGCTGACCTCCGCCGGTCTGTATGTGCCGTTCTCCCTCCAGGTCACGCTCGGCCAGGACTATCTGCCGTCCCGGGTCGGCACGGCCGCCGGGATCACCCTCGGTCTGGCCGTCAGCGTCGGCGGTCTGACGAGCCCGCTCATCGGCCGGCTCGCCGACGCCACGTCCCTGCGGACCGCACTCGCCCCGCTCGTCCTGATGCCGGTGCTGTGCTGGCTGCTGCTGCGCACCCTGCCCGAGCCTGCCGCCCCGCGGCCCTTGGCCGACCTGCCCGCAGAGCATGCCGAAGTGCTCCCGGCGGGAGCCCCGGCGCATCGTGTCCGCCGCCGTAAAGACGGTGAAACGGCGCAGTAATGGCGCGGCGCGAACCTTCCCTGCAACGCCTCGGCACCCACCGGGGCGGACCGCAGGAAGGGGAGCAGCCGTGACGGACACCGTCGACCAGCAGGCGCAAGAGGCGCCACCCGCCCCGCCGTCCTCACCGGGCGGCCGGACGTACAACGGGTGGACCCAGAACGACACGCTGGAGGACTACTCGCTGCGCTACGCGCCCAAGTCCTTCCGGCGCTGGACGCCGTACGTCGTGGCCACCACGGCCCTCGGCGGCATCGCCTATCTCGCGGACTTCGCCATCGGCGGCTCGATCGCCGTCTCCCACGGCTTCTCCAGCGCGATGGTGGCGATCCTGACCGCGGCCCTGGTCATCTTCCTCACCGGCATCCCGATCGCGTACTACTCGGCGAAGTACTCCATCGACATGGACCTGCTGACCCGCGGCGCCGGATTCGGCTATCTGGGCTCCACGTTGACCTCGGTGATCTACGCGAGCTTCACCTTCATCTTCTTCGCCCTCGAAGGCTCCATCATGGCCCAGGCCCTCGAACTGGGCCTGCACATCCCGCTCCCCGTCGGCTACCTCGTCTGCTCGCTGATCATCCTTCCGCTCGTCGTCTACGGCATGACCGCGCTGTCGAAGATGCAGGTCTGGACCCAGCCGGTCTGGCTGGTCCTGATGGTCGCACCGTTCGTCTCCATCGCCGTCCAAGACCCGGGAAGGTTCGCGGAGTTCACGCACTTCGCCGGTGACTCGCCGACCGGAGCCGGTATCAGCGTGCTCGGCGTCGGGGCGGGCGCGGGCGTCGCGCTGTCGCTGATCGCGCAGATCGGGGAGCAGGTCGACTATCTGCGCTTCATGCCCGACAAGACGGCCGGGAACGGCAGGCAGTGGTGGACGGCGGTGCTCGGCGCGGGCCCCGGCTGGGTGGTGCTGGGCGCCCTGAAGCAGATCGGCGGTGCCTTCCTCGCCTTCACCGTCGCCGGAAGTGTCGGCCTGGCCAAGGCCAACGAGCCGATCCAGCAGTACGTCCACGGGTTCAGCACATTCGCCGCGCCCGTCGCCCTCGGGCTGGCCACGTTCTTCGTCATCCTCTCCCAGATAAAGATCAACTCGACGAACGCGTACTCCGGTTCGCTGTCCTGGTCGAACTTCTTCTCCCGGCTGACCCACCGTCACCCCGGCCGTGTGGTCTACATCTTCCTCAACGTGGGCATCGCGCTCGCCCTGATGGAGGGCGGCGTCTTCGGCTTCCTCAACACCGTCCTCGGCTTCTACTCCAACGTGGCGATCGCCTGGATCGGCGCGGTGGTCGCCGACTTGGTCATCAACAAACCGCTGAAGCTGAGCCCGTCGTACATCGAGTTCAAGCGGGCCCATCTGTACCACTTCAACCCCGTCGGCTTCGGCTCCATGCTGATCGCGTCGGCGGTCTCCATCGCCGCGTACTTCGACGCCTTCGGCGCCTACGGCAAGGCGTTCTCACCGTTCATCGCGCTGTTCCTGGCCATGGTGCTCTCGCCGCTGTGCGCGGTGCTGACCAAGGGCGCGTACTACATCGCCCGCGCCGACGGCCTCGACGAGCCGCTGCTCGGTCCTGATGGTCTGCCCTCGGCGGCCGTCCTGACCTGCTCGGTGTGCGCGACCGGCTTCGAGCGGCCGGACATGGCGGGCTGCCCCTTCCACCAGGGCGCGATCTGCTCGCTGTGCTGCAGCCTGGAGAAGGACTGCCACGACAGGTGCAAGACCGGGGGAGCGGTGGTGTTCCTTGACGCCCCCCGTGGCCCGGCCTAGCGTGAACGGGCGTGCACGGACACGTCTAGACAGGTCACGTCTGGACAGGCAAGGCAGGTGGCTCGGCGATGAGGCAACCGCAGGACCCCGTCGACGGTACCGACGGCAGATCCACCGGCCGCCCGCTACAGGTGGAGACACACGGACTCGACGTGATCGGGGACGCGGAGCGCAAAGGCGCCCCGCGCACGCTGTTCTGGCCCTGGTTCGGGGCGAACGTCTCCGTCCTCGGCCTGAGTTACGGCGCCTTCGCGTTCGGCTTCGGCATCTCCTTCTGGCAGGCCCTCGCCGCCGGCGTGCTCGGCATCGTCGTGTCGTTCCTGCTCTGCGGGTTCATCGCGGTCGCCGGCAAGCGCGGCTCGGCACCTACGATGGTGCTGAGCCGGGCGGCGTACGGGGTGCGCGGCAACCGGCTGCCGTCCGTGATCTCCTGGATGCTCACCGTCGGCTGGGAAACAGTCCTCACCGCGCTCGCCACGATGGCCACCGCCACCGTCTTCGGCCGCCTCGGCTGGGGCGGCGGCACCGGGACCAAGGTGGTCGCCCTGATGGTCGTGGCCGCGCTGACCGTCGTAGGCGGCGTCATGGGTTTCGACCTGATCATGCGGCTGCAGACGGCCATCACCGTGATCACGGGCGCCCTCACCGTCGTCTATGTCGCCCTCGTCGCCGACCACATCCACTGGGCCACCGTCAGCGCCCTCCCGGCCGGATCCGCGCAGCAGTTCATCGGTGCCCTGGTGTTCATGATGACCGGCTTCGGCCTCGGCTGGGTCAACGCTGCCGCCGACTACTCCCGCTATCTGCCCCGGAGTTCGTCCAGCCGGGGTGTGATCGGCTGGACCGCCTTCGGCGCCTCCGTGGCCCCGCTGCTCCTGCTGGTCTTCGGCCTGCTGCTGGCCGGTTCCTCGGGGACGCTGAGCAAGGCCATCGCGGCCGACCCGATCGGGGCGCTCACCACGATCCTGCCCACCTGGTTCCTGGTGCCGTTCGCCGTGGTCGCCGTCCTCGGCCTGGTCGGCGGCGCCGTCCTCGACATCTACTCCTCCGGCCTGGCCCTGCTCTCGGCCGGCCTGCCGGTCCCGCGCTATCTGGCCGCCCTCGTCGACGGTGTCCTGATGATCGCCGGCTCGGTCTACATCGTGTTCTTCGCCGGCGACTTCCTCGGCCAGTTCATGGGATTCCTCACCACGCTCGGCGTCCCCATCGCCGCCTGGTGCGGCATCATGCTCGCCGACCTCGCCCTGCGCCGCCGCGACTACGACGAGGGCGACCTCTACCGTCCGCACGGCCGCTACGGCGACATCCCGCTGCCGCCGCTGCTCCTCACCCTCGCCGCCACGGCCGTCGGCTGGGGCCTGGTCACCAACACCGCCGCCAGCTGGCTCACCTGGCAGGGCTACCTCCTCGGCCCGCTCGGCCTCGGCGGCAAGTCCGGCGCCTGGGCCTACGCCAACCTCGGCGTCCTGGTCGCGCTGGCCCTCGCCTTCCTCGGCACCCTGCTCACGGGCCGCGGCCGGGTCCGCGCGCAGGAGGCGCGGGAACCGGGCCCGGTGACCGACGAGGGGGTGCTGAACCCATGATCGCCGGACACCTCGCCGTCATCGACATGCAGCGTGTCTTCGCCGACCCGGCGAGCCCCTGGGCCACCCCCCGGTACGCCGACGCGGCGGCCGGCGTCCACAGCCTTCTGCCGGCCTTCGCCGACCGCGTCACCTTCACGCGCTTCCTCGCCCCCGCGAACCCGGCGGGAGCCTGGCGCGCCTACTACGACCGCTGGACCTTCGCCCTGCAGCCGCCGGACGCCGAACTGTGGTGTCTCTCCGACGAGTTCGCCGACCGCGCCGTGCACGTCGTGGACGCCACCACCTTCGGCAAGTGGACCCCGGAACTCGCCGCCCGCGTCGCCCCGGACGGCCGCCTGGTCCTGGCCGGTGTCAGCACCGACTGCTGTGTGCTGTCCACCGCCCTGGCCGCCGCCGACGCCGGCGCCGAGGTGCTGGTGGTCGCGGACGCCTGCGCGGGTGTGGACGACGACTCCCACCTCAAGGCCCTGCAGATCATGGAACTGTACCGGCCGCTCGTCCGTGTCACCACCGTCGGCGACCTGCTCGCGGCGGCCGGACCATGACCGGCGTCCCGCTCAAGCACCAGCGGATCAGCCGGATCCTGGCCCAGGAGATCCGCGCTGGCAGCTACCCGGCCGGCGAGCCGCTGCCCGGCGAACACGCCCTGGCCCAGCGGTTCGGAGTCAGCCGTACGACCATCCGCGCGGCCCTCGCCGAACTCACCGAGGAGAGCCTGATCACCACCCGCACCGGCAAGGGCTCCTACGTCCGCTTCGACGCCCGCCCCCCGGACGACCGGCTCGGCTGGGCCCGCCCCCGGGCCGTGCACGGCGCGGGCACCACTGTACGGACCCTCGCCGTACGCGAGACCCGAGACGGCGCCCTCGCCGCCGAACTCGGCCTGGAGAAGGACGTGTTCGTGTGCGTGGAACGGACCTGTGAGCTGGTCACGGACGCCACCGTCGTCTCGTACGAGCGCAGCTTCCTGCCGCCGGTGCCCGGCATCCGCGAGCTGCCCGCCCACGGCTTCGGCCAGGACCCGCCCACCGAACTGCTGCGACGCGCCGGGCTGCGGCCCGACCACGGGGAACAGCGGGTCTCCGGGCGGCCGGTCGACACCCACGAGGCGGAGCTGCTGCGGCGCGCGCCGGGGGATTGGTTCCTGCAGACGCGGCGGACCAGCCGGGCGGCCGACGGCTCCTTCGTCGAACACGTCGTCAGCCTCCTCGACCCCGACCACTTCGAACTGACGCTCACGTTCGGCTGACCCGCCACAGAGTGCCTGCCCGACCCGCTACGCCACGTCCGGCCGGCCGGGAACGGAATGTCCGGATCGCCCCGACGGTACTCGCCCGGCGCCTGGTGGCCTGGTGGCCTGGGAGCAGGACATGCGTGCGTGCGGCGGCGTCGACCTGGTCGGCCCTTCCACCTGCTCGGCCCTTCCACGAAACGAGCCGGGTCACCCACCACACCGGTGTCGCCCGGCCCGTGCCGCGGCGGTGGCCGCCGTCGACGCGGCCGAACGGATCGTACGGGCTGCGGGAACGGCCGGGTGTGCCCTGCCGGATGACCAACTCTGCGACCGTGTGACTACCAGTTGGTGAACACCAGCCTCGCCACCCGGCAGTCCGTGCCCGCCACCTCCGTCGGCGGCGACTGTGACACCATCGCCGCGCTCACCGGCGCCTGCCACGGCGCCGGTGCCCTCCCCGCCGGCTGCGACCCCCTCGTACAAGCCAACCCGAAGCTGACCCTCGACGCCACTGCCACCGCCGCGGCCCTCCTGGCACTCCGCGACCCCACACGACCATGTGGGCTGCACCGTCCCAGCGACCACGCGGACCGGACCACCACCGGATCTCCCGCAGGTCCGCACGCATGTCCCGCGGCCCACCGGGTACGCGAGCCGCGAGCACGCCCGGGCGCGGATCCGCCCCCGGGTGGCCCGTACGACCGCCGCTACCTGGGGATATGCCATGGAGACATCCGCACACGACGACCTGCCGACGCCGGCCCAGCAGGCGCTGGACGCGCTGGCCGAGAACGCCGAGGACCAGGCCGCGCTGGACGTCCTCGCCCACAGTGACGTGCTCGTCCCTGTGCCGGACGACGCGGTCGGCAGGGAGGGCGCGGACGCCACGTCCGTGGCCCTGCCCGTTCTCGAACAGCCCGGCGGCGAGCCGGTCGTCCCCGTGTTCACCACGGAGGGCGAGATGGCCGAGTTGCTGCCGTTCGTCTCCCACTACCGCCTCATACCCCTGGGCGCCCTCGCCTCCCAATGGCCCGACGAGGACCTCTCCCTGGCCATCGACGGCAACTCCACCCACGCCTTGACGCTCACGTCACAGGGGGTACGCACGCTGCTGGCCCGGTGACCAACGCCCTGAAGGGGCGCGGGGCTGTGACGATATGCGGCTCCGCCGCGACGGGGGTTCCCCGGGTCGAGCGAAGCCGAGAACTCCCACCCCCGTGGGCGACAAAAATGAGCCCATGGAACACATCGTCGGCGCGGCAGGGGCACTAGTCCTGGTGCTGGTCCTGACCAGTATCCTCCGCACGCTCGTGGTACCCAGAGGCCTCTACTCCGCGCTGGTCTTCCGCCTGTGGTGGAGCCTGCGCAGACTCCTGCGCCTCACAGCCCTCCGCGGCGGCTACGACGCGGTGGACCGCGCGCAGACGTGGCTCGCCCCGCTGATGCTCATCGCCATGCTCGCCAGCTGGCTCGCCGGTGCCCTGCTCGGCTTCGGCCTCCTGCTGTACTCGCTGTCCCCGCTGTCCTGGACCATCGCGTTCCGGGAGGCGGGGTCCAGCCTGTTCACGCTCGGTTTCGCCAGCGGAGCCCGGCTGAAACTGTCGGTGCTCGACTTCGTGGCCGCGGCCACCGGCCCGGTCCTGATCGCCCTGCAGATCGCCTACCTGCCCACCCTGTACGCCGCCTACAACCGCCGCGAACTGGAGGTCACCCTGCTCCAGGCGCGGGCCGGCGAGCCGGCGTGGGGGCCGGAGATCCTCGCCCGGCAGTGGCTGGTCGACACCGAGACCGCGTTGCCGGCGCTGTACCGGGCCTGGGAGCGGCTCGCCTCGGACATGGGCGAGAGCCACTCGACGTACCCCGTCCTGCTGACCTTCCGTTCCCCGCGCCCGCACCGCAGCTGGCTGGTCGGGCTGGTCGCCGTGATGGACGCGGCGGCGATGCAGCTGGCCCTGGACCCTCGGCTCGCTCCGCCGGAGGCCCGGCTGGTGCTGCGGGCCGGCTTCACCGCCCTGCGCGACATCGCCCGCGCGCTGCGCATCCCCTTCGACGCGGACCCGTCGCCGGACGCGACGATCCTGCTGTCCTTCGCCGAGTTCGACGCGGCTGTGGACATGCTGGAGTCGGCCGGGTTCCACGCCGAGCGGTCGCCTGAGGAGGCCTGGCCGCACTTCCAGGGCTGGCGGGTCAACTACGAGGCGATCGCCTATGAACTGTGCCGCCGCTGCGACGCCGTACCCGCGCTGTGGACCGGCCCCCGCGACTTCCCCGGCGGCCCGATCCCGCCCGCGCGCCCTGCGGACCGGCGGCCCGGCGAAGGACGGCCGGAACTGCCCCCCGCCGCCGGGTAGTCCACGGCCTGCGGCGGGAAGATCCCAGCGGAGAATCGTCCACGCGCGCGTGTAAGGAGCCGATGGTCGTGAGGGTCGTCCTGCTGGGCACCGCCGCCGGGGGCGGCTTCCCGCAGTGGAACTGCGCCTGCTCGCTGTGCACGGCCGCCCGGGACGGCAAGCTGCCCTCCCGCACCCAGGAGTGCGCCGCCGTCACCGGCAACGGCCGCGACTGGTGGCTGCTGAACGCCTCGCCCGATCTGCGTACCCAGCTCAGCGCCACTCCGGCGCTGTGGCCCGGCCCCGGCCCCCGGGACACCCCGCTGCGCGGTGTCCTGCTCACCGACGCCGAGGCGGACCATGTCACCGGCCTGGCCGAGCTGCGCGGAGCGGCGGGCCTGAAGGTCTACGCCGCCCCGCCCGTCCGCGCCGTCCTGGGCCCGGCCCGCGCCGCCCTGGACCGCTACGCCCCCTGGGAGTGGGCGGACAGCCTGGCCGACGGCGGATTCGTGCTGGCCGGCGGACTGGTGGTCACGGCCCATCCGGTGGGCGTGAAGATCCCCAAGTACGTGCCGACGCAAGGGTTCGGGCCCGCGGGCCCGTGGGTGACGGCGTATCGCATCGAGAACCTGTCCAGCGGGGGAGTGCTGGTGTACGCGCCCTGCGTCGGCGCCTGGAGCCCGGAGCTGGACGAGCTGTGCGCCGAGGCCGACTGCGTCCTGCTGGACGGCACCTTCTTCGCGGCCGGCGAGATGAGCACGGCGGTGCGGTCCGGCGCCGGCCAGGCCGCCGTGGGACACCTTCCGGTCACGGGCCCGGACGGCACGCTCGCGGCCCTGGCCCGTCACCCGGGCGCACGGCGCGTCTACACCCACCTCAACAACACGAACCCGCTGCTCGACCCGGAGTCACCGGCACGCGCGCGTATCGCCGAGGAGGGCATCGAGGTCCTGCCCGACGGGGCCGAGCTGCTGCTCTGACGTTCCCGTCCGGTCCCTGACGTTCCTGCCGGGTCTCTGACGTTCCTGCCGGGTCTCTACCGTTCCTGCCGGGTCTCTGACGTTCCTGCCGGGTCTCTACCGTTCCTGCCGGGTCTCTACCGTTCCTGCCCGGTCTCTACCGTTCCTGCCCGGTGAGCATGCGCTCCAGCACGGCGCGCTGCAGCGGCTGCACCTCGGCGTGCAGCGTGCGGCCCCTCGGAGTGAGGGCCACCCACACCCCGCGCCGGTCCTCCGCGCACACCGAGCGCTCCACCAGACCGTCCTTCTCCAGCCGGCCGATGAGCCGGGACAGCGCGCTCTGGCTGAGATGGACCCGACCGACCAGATTCTGCACCCGGCACTGGTCGCCCTCCGCGGGCGACTCGGTGGCCAGGATGTCCAGCACCTCGAAGTCGCTGGCGCCCAGTCCGTGCGGGTGCAGGGCCCGGTCGATCTCGCACATCGTGTGCGCGTGCACGGCGAGGATGTCCCGCCACCGTTCCTCGAGCCGGGCGTCGGCCGTCTTGACTGCCATACCCGCACCGTAGCACCGATCCGGCCAATCATTGAGTGTGCAACTAGTGCGGGAGCAGGCGGGGCCGGCCGCGGGTGGCAGGTGCTCAGGCGGCGGGGTCCTGGAGCAGGCCGATCAGATTGCCGTCGGGGTCCTTCACGGAGGCGATCAGCCGCCCGTTGCCGACGTCCCGCACATCCTGGACGACCTCGGCGCCCGCCGCCAGCAGAGCCGCGAGCCGCTCTCGGAGATCGGTGACATGCCAGAACGGCACCGGCCCGGTCAGGCCCTGAGCGTGCCCGTTGGGGTCGAGGCCGACGTCCTGCCCCTCGGCCTTGAAGCCGACGTAGTAGGGCTGGTCCGCGTACGGCTCGACACCCAGCAGGGCGGTGAACAGGGCCTTGGCACGGTCCTTGTCCTTGACGGGGTAGATGATCGTCTGCACGCCTGCGCTCATGAAACTCACTCCTCGTGGTGCGTGGTCCGACGGGTGTCCCGTCGGCGCACTTCACGCTAGGACCGGGGAGCCCGCTCCGGCTTCTTCGATCCTGACCGGTTGCGGGCTCCGCACGGTGCCGTCATTCGCTTATTCGCTGTGCAACACCTCCGCCACGGTGAGACGGGCCGCCCGCCGGGCGGGGATCAGGGCGCCCATGACGGCGATCAGGAGACCTGCGAGGGCCAGGAGCGTCAGGGTCGGCGCGTGCCAGACGTCTGTCATGTACGACGGCAGGGTGATGTCGACCCCAGCGGCCATCCGGGGGACGACCACCTCGTAGGCGGCGATGCCCAGCGGGATGCCCAGCACCGACCCGATCACGCCGAGCAGCGCCATCGACGTCACCGTCATCACCGTCACCTGGCGCGGGGTCATGCCGATCGACTTCAGCATGCCGAGGTCGCGGCGCCGGTCGTGGGTGTTGAGCACGGCCGTGTTGAACACCCCGAGGGAGGCGACCAGGGACAGCGCCAGGGTGAGGGCGGTCGCGGAACCGACGATGGTGGCGGTGACGCTGTTCGGGCCGCTCAGCTGGACGGACAGACCAGGGTCGGCGGCCCGGACCGCGCGCGCGTAGGCCTCCTGGTCCGCCTCCGTGCCCTCGCGCAGCAGGACGTGGTATGCGATGGGCCTCGCGTCAGGCATCAGGGCGGTGACCGTCGGCCAGGCACCGGTGATCTTCCGGTCGTTGTCGTCCATCGTCTCGCCGACGACGGTCACCTCCGCTTCGCGGCCGGCCTGCCGCAGTCGCAGATGGTCCCCGAGGCGCACTCCGTTCCGGCGCATGAACGCAGACGCGGCCACGACCTCTCCGGTGCGGTGCATCCAGCGGCCGCCGGTGAGCACGCTGTCCAGGGGCACGTTTCCGCGCCGGCCCTCGAACATGACCACTTGGGTGGTGCCGACCAGGAGCGCATCGTCGTCCGACCGTGCGGTCACCCGGGTCGCGCCCGGCAGCGAACCCAGCAGCGACTGGAGCTGCCGATCGGTGTGCACGGGCTTGATTTCCTTGCCGTGCCGGAAATTGCCGACGTACACGGTGACGTCGTAGACACGTTTCCCGTGCCCGAACGCGGTCATCGTCGCCGCCAGGCCGGTCGCGAACGTCACCGTCGTCACGCCCAGAACCACGGCGGCCAGCGTGAGCGCACTGCGCGCCGGACGGGCGAACGGCAGTCCCGCGCCGAGGCTCACCGACCGGGGCAACCGGGCACTGGCCAGGCGCCGTTGGACACCCAGCGCCCGTCCGGCACGCGGTGCACTGCCCGCGCTGATGGCCCGCGCCGCCGACAACCGCTGCGCCCGCACCGAAGGGCCGAGCGCGGCCAGTACACAGACGAGCGGCATGCCGAGCAGGGCGAGCACGTTCACCCAGGGCGCGATGCCGACGCTGTCGTGGAACACTCCCGAGCTGGGCCCGGTGAACACGAACTGGAAGAAGGGATGGGCCAGGAGGTTCCCGGCGAGCGTGCCGAGCGCGCAGCCCAGCAGAGACGGTACGGAGATCATCACCAGGTACACGGCGAGCACTTGCCCTGGCGCGAAGCCAAGTGCCTTGAGGATGCCGATGTGCCGGAAACCGGAGACCACCGCACCACCCACCACATTGGCGACGATCAGCACCGCCACCAGGATGCCGAGGATGCCGAACGCCATCAGGTAGGGGGCGTACGCGCGCGCGTTGCTGCCGATCCGGTGTCTGAGCGACAGATACGACTGTGACCCGGCGAAGGTGCCTTTCGGCAGCCCCGCGGTCACCTTGGCCAGTTCCGTGCGCAGCGCACTCTCCGACGAGGCGTCCCGGAACCGGAACAGCATCTGCGTGCCGGTAGGGTGCAGAGCCTGGATCTGCACCGGGGCGACCCACACGTCGGCGGAGTGGCTCAGGTCGAAGGCGAACCCGACGATCTTGAGTGTGGGCCCCGACGGCACGTGGAACGTCCTGCCCAAGTCGTCGGCCGTCCAGTCGGACTCCCGGTTCAGGACCATCTCGCCCGGCCGGGTGGGCCACCGGCCCGCCCACAGGTCCACCCGGTCCACCGGGCCGCCGGGCCCCGGCCGGCCCACCACGGTGACCTCGCCGCCGAGGCCGAAGTCGCCCGCCCCGCGCGGAATCTCCATCGACGCCTGGGGAAACGGTCCGGCCACCGCCTCCACTCCCGGCTCCCGGGCCGCGTCCACCAGGCGGGCGTCCGACACCCTGCCCCGGTCGAACGCTGCCACCACATGCGGCCCGTGCTGCTTGCCGAAAGCGTGGTCGAACGGCGCCGACGCCGCGTCCACCAGCCCCAGCGCGACCACCATCGACCCGGTCGACACCAGCGTGACCAGCCAGATCACCAGCGTCTGCAGTCTCCGCCTGCGCACGGCCGCCCGCGCGGCCTTCCACACCGCCCTCATACCGACGGCTCCAGGGTGTGCTCACCGGTGACCCGCCCGTCCGCCAGCTGCACCAGGCGACTCGCGCAGCGCTGCGCAAGATGCTCGTCGTGCGTGACGATGACCAGCGTCTGGCCGATCTGGTTCAGGTCGATCAGCAGATCCATCACCTGCTCCCCGGCCCGGCTGTCCAGCGCGCCGGTCGGCTCGTCGGCCAGTAGCAGGGCCGGCCGGTTCATCAACGCCCGTGCCACGGCGACCCGTTGCCGCTCACCACCGCTGAGCACCGCCGGATAGGCGTTGCGGCGGTCCGCGATGCCCAGCTCCTCGAACAGCTCCAGGGCGCGCCGCCGGGCCTGCCGGGCCGGAGTGCCGGTCAGCTGTGCGGCCAGCGCCACATTGTCCAGGGCCGACAGATCATCGATCAGGTTGAAGAACTGGAAGATCATGCCGATCCGGCGCCGCCGGTACAGTGCGAGCCCCTTCTCGCTCAGCTCACCCACGTTCTCGCCGTGTACGACGACACCGCCGGCCGTCGGCCGGTCCAGCCCGGCGATCATGTTGAGCAGCGTCGACTTGCCGCACCCCGAGGGGCCCATCACCGCGACCGCCTCCCCGGCGCGGATCTCCAGCGACACCCCGTCGAGTGCGACCGTCTCGCCGTACTCCTTGCGCACACCGTCGAGCCGTACGACGGTGTCTCCCGTTCTCACCTCGGTGACCATGGACAGGACGCTAAGCGGGAGAGCGGGCCTGGGGCATCCCTCCCTGGATGGCATCCCGGCCGGCGCCTCATCCTGGGGATGCAGGAGGCTGAATCCCCAGGCCGATGCGGATGTCAGTGCCGTCTGCGAATATCAAGGCCATGGGGGAGTATGACGTGTTGGCGGCGGCGCTCGCGGTGGTGTGCGCGGCCGTTCTGGGGCTGACGGCGGCGCTGGTGCGCATCCGGCGCCGCTGGCAGGCGGCGGTCGGGGAGCGCGGCTGGCTGCTGGAGCGGGAGCGGGAGAGCGCGGCGGAGGCCGCGATCGCGGCCGAACGTGACCGGATCGCCCGCGAGTTGCACGACATCGTCAGTCACAACGTCAGCCTCATGGTCGTCCAGGCGAGCGCCGCGCGCGAGGTGCTGGGCACGATGCCGGACGAGGCGGCGAAGGCACTGCGAGCCGTCGAGGACGCAGGCCGGGGCGCGATGACGGACCTCAGACATCTGCTGGGGCTGCTGGCCCCCGCGCAGGACGGCTCGGACACCGACCCCGGCCAGGGATCGGGCGGCGCCGACGCGGTGAGCACGCCCCTCACCCCCCAGCCCGGCCTCGACCGGCTCGGCCCGCTCGTGGACCGGATATCGTTCGCCGGGCTGCCGGTGGAGGTCCGTATCTCCGGCGAGCCGCGCCCGCTGCCCCAGGGCATCGACGTGACCGCCTACCGCATCATCCAGGAGGCCCTGACCAATGTGCTCCGGCACGGCGACGGCGGCAAGGCGGAGGTGACCGTGCGGTACGCCGACCACGCCCTGCGCGTCGAGGTCCTGAACACCGGCCCCAGCGCGCTGACCGGCACGGCCCCGGCCGCGCCGAAACCTCGGGCTGCGCCGAGAAGCCCGGCCGCCGGCACCGGCCGCGGCCTGCTCGGCCTGCGCGAGCGGGTCGCCGTCTACGGGGGTGACCTGGACGCCCGCCGCAGACTCGGCGGCGGCTACCGCGTCCGCGCCCGCATTCCCCTGGACCGCCCATGACGGGGGACGCGCCCGAGCGGGCGCCCCGGGTGCTGATCGCCGACGACCAGACGCTGATCCGGACCGGCTTCCGGCTGATCCTCACCGCCCGAGGCATCGAGGTGGCCGGCGAGGCCGCCGACGGAGCGGAAGCGGTCGCCGCCGTCCGTGAACTCGCTCCGGACGTCGTGCTGATGGACATCCGCATGCCGGTCATGGACGGCCTGGAGGCCACCCGGCGGATCCTGGAGAAGTCCCCGGACTGCAAGGTGCTGATGCTGACCACCTTCGACCTGGACCGTTACGTCTACACGGCCCTGTCGCTGGGGGCCAGCGGCTTCCTGCTCAAGGACGTCACCCCGGAGCACCTGGCGGCGGCCGTACGGCTCGTCGGCACCGGTGACGCCCTGCTGGCACCGCAGATCACCCGGCGCCTGGTGGAGCGGTACGCGGCCGAGGCCGAGCGGACGGCCGTGACCGTCCCCGTCGGCCTGGCCGCACTCACCCCCCGCGAGCGCGAGGTGCTGACCCTGCTGGGCCGAGGCCTGTCCAACACAGAGCTGGCCACCGAGCTGACCCTGAGCGAGGCCACGGTCAAGTCCCACGTGGCCCGCATCTTCGCCAAGCTGGGCCTACGCGACCGTGCCCAGGCGGTGGTCCTGGCCTATGAGACCGGGCTGGTCCGGCCGGGGGCGCGGTAGCGCCCAAGGGCCGCGAGGCTGTGTTGAACATGCGGCTCGGCCGCGATGGGGGTCCCCCGGGTTCGAGTGAAGCCGAGAACTTGGGGGATCGACCAGCCACAACGGCGCCGCAGACGCCCGACGGCCCTTACAGGCAACCCGCGAGGCGCCCGGCACCTCTGTGGGCGCTCACGCTCTGGCAACCCGTGACGCGCCCCGCACCCCCGTGGGCGCTCCCGCTCAAGCCGAGTCGCGCCGCACCAACTCCGTAGGAAGGATCACCGCAGCCGGTTCCTCGCCGCCGATCTGCGCGAGCAGCACCCGCACCATCTCGTTGCTGATCCGGTCCCACGGCTGCCGGATCGTGGTCAGCTCCGGGGTGACGGCCGTCGCCGCCGGGGAGTCGTCGAAGCCGCCGACAGCGATGTCGTCCGGCACCCGCTTCCCGGCCCGGTGCAGCGCCGCCAGCACGCCCTGCGCCATCAGGTCCGAGGCGACGAACACCGCGTCCATGTCCGGGGCCTGCGCCAGCAGCCGCTCCGCACCCGCCTCACCGCTGGCCCGGCTGTAGTCACCGGAGACGATCAGGCTCCCGTCGACCCCGATGCCGGCCTCGGCCAGCACCTCCTTGTACCCGGCGAGCCGCTCCACACCACCCGGGGTGTCCGGGACCTACCTCTTCGCGATCAACCACACCGCCGGCGACACCAAGGTGCCGCTGGACACGCCCGGCACCGAGCTGCTGACGGGCGAACGCGCCGCGGGCCGCCTTCCGGTCCCCGCGGGAGCCGTCCGGGTCGTACGACTCGACGGCTGAGCCGGCTCCCCTCCGTCCGCGTGTGCCACGAGAGCCGCGGGCGGAGGGGTTCTCCTCCAGCCCCCACTGGCGGACACCCCTCCCCGTTCAGTCGAAGGGACGACGGACGATGAAGTTCCATCCCAGACGCACCATCAGGGGCCTGCTGCTGCCGCTCGCCGCCGGGCTCGCCCTCACCGTTCTGCCCGCCCGGACCGCCTCCGCCGCGAGCACCCTCACCAACGGTGGCTTCGAGTCCGACGGCACCGGCACCGCCACCCCCAGCGGCTGGTCCGAGTACGGCGACACCGGCGCCTCGTACACCGAGTCCGGCGGCCACAGCGGGAGTTACCGCCTCACCCAGTACTCGTCCTCGGCCTACAAGGTCGAGACGTACCAGTACCTGTCGGGCCTGACCAACGGCAACTACACCTTGACCGTGTGGGTCCGTTCCAGTGGCGGGCAGAACGCCGCGTACATGGCGCTCAAGAATTGCGGGAGCGCGGAGCAGCGCACCGATCTGCCCATATCGTCCAGTGGGTGGATCCGTATCGTCACGCCGATCAAGGTGACGAACAACCAGTGCACCATCAGCATCAACAGTGACGCGAACGCCGGCAACTGGATCAATGTCGACGATGTGACCTTCACGTCCGGCACCACCGGTTCGTCCATCCACGGCGCCGACATCTCCTCCCTCGCCAAGAGCGAGGCCAAGGGCGGTGTCTACAAGACGAGTTCGGGTGCCACCGGCGACGCGCTCGCCATCCTGAAGTCGTACGGCATGAACTACGCCCGCCTGAAGGTCTGGGTGAACCCCGCCGACGGCTTCAACGACAAGACGCACGTCCTCGCGATGGCCAAGCGCATCAAGGCTCAGGGCATGAAGCTCCTGGTCGACTTCCACTACTCGGACACCTGGGCCGACCCCGGCGCCCAGACCAAACCGGCCACCTGGATGGGCCATACATACAGTCAACTCAAGACAGACGTGTACAACCACACGTACGACGTGTTGAACGCCTTGAAGGCTCAAGGCACTACCGCCGACATGGTCCAGATCGGCAATGAGATCAACGCCGGCATCCTGTGGTCCGAGGGATCGACGTCCACCTGGAGCCAGCTCGCCGGGCTCCTCAACTCCGGCTACGACGCGGCCAAGGCGGTTTCCTCGTCCACCGTGGTGGCATTGCACCTGGCCAAGGGCGGTGACGACGCCGGCACCAAGTCCTGGTTCGACACCGCGGTGTCCAACGGCGTCAAGTTCGACGCGATCGGCCTGTCGTACTACGGCTACTGGCACGGTCCGCTGTCCGACTTCCAGACCACGATCGACGACGCGGCCTCCCGCTACGGCAAGCCGGTCTTCGTCGCCGAGACCGCCTATCCCTTCACCCTGGCCAACAACGACTCGCTGGAGAACCAGATCGACACCACCGCCGAACTGGTCTCCGGCTACCCGGCGACCGTGGCCGGCCAGACCAAGTGGATGAACGACGTGGCGAGCATCGTCGAGGCCGTCCCGAACGGCCGCGGCCTCGGCGTCTTCTACTGGGAGGCGACCTGGACCGCCGTCAGCGGCAACGGCTGGGACCCGACCGACGCCACCTCAGGCAACGGCTGGGAGAACCAGGCCCTGTTCGGCTACGACGACAAGGCGCTCTCCTCCATGACGTGGTTCAGCCACCGCTGAGCCACAGCTGAGGGGGCCCGGGCGCAAGGGGCGGCCGGGCCTCCCCTATTTTCCGGGGGCATATGCACCCCCCCGGGTCGCACGGCCGTTCGGTACCGGACAACGGTCACGGAGTGCCGGACGCGGCGGCGTCGCCCGGTCCACAGTGGGAACACTGCGTACGAGGAGGTCAGGGACGGAGGCGGACGGATGATGGGAACCCCCTCGGGCCGGATGCGGCAGACGATTCTGGAATGGCTCAAGGACCCCGCGGCCCACTTCTCGGCGCCCGGTCGCCGCGATCCCGCCGAGACCGGAGTCACCGCGCGTGCCGTGGCCGCCAAGCTGGGCGTGCGCCACCGGACCGCCCGCGCCCACCTGGACTTCCTCACCCGGCTCGGCGTGCTGCGCACCCGCCGCCTGCGCTGCCGTACCTACTACCGGCGCGACGAGATCCGCATCGCCGAGGTGGCGCGCGTGTTCGAGAAGGGGTGGTGAGGAAAGCGCTGGTGAGCCGGGGTCGGACCGGGCGGAGCGGGGCAGGATGAAGGGAGGGGAGGACTCGGCGAACACTCGGCCTACCGGCGGGAGAGGCCGGCTGACGGCGAAGGGCATCGCACATGGACCGACCGACGGCACTCGTCCCGCTCCACTACGTCTCCCTCGGCGCCCGCGGCCCCGAGGACGTGGTGGCCGACGCACACGGGCGCGTCCTGACCGGAGTGCGGGACGGCCGGATCCTGCGCCTCCACGACCTCGGAGACCCGCGGACGGCCCGCGTGGAGGTGCTGGCCGAGACCGGCGGCCGTCCCCTCGGACTCGAACCGCTGCCGGACGGCGGTCTGCTGGTGTGCGACGCGGAACGCGGCCTGCTGCGCGTCGACCCCGGTCCCGGCCCCGGCGGCGGCACCGTCCGCGTCCTCGCGGACTCGGCGGCGGGGGAGCGGCTCCGCTTCTGCAGCAACGTCGTCGCCCTGCCGGACGGCACCGTGTACTTCACCGTCTCCAGCCGCCGCTACCCACTGGAGCACTGGATCGGCGACATCGTCGAACACACCGGCACCGGACGGCTGCTGCGCCTGCCGCCCGGGGGCAGCGCACCCGAAGTCCTGCTGGACGGGCTGCAGTTCGCCAACGGGCTGGCGGTCGGCGGCGACGGCTCCTTCCTGGTGATCGCCGAGACCGGCGCCTGCCGTCTCACCCGCTACCACCTCACCGGCCCGCACGCGGGCCACACCGACCTCTTCGCCGTGCTGCCCGGTATGCCGGACAACATCTGGCGCGAGGGCGCCGACGGCCCGATCTGGGTCGCGCTCGCCAGTCCGCGGGTCCCGCCGCTGGACCTCCTGCACCGCACCCCGCCCGGCATGCGCGGCGCCGCCGCCCGGGCCGCCGTCCATGCGCCGTACCGCCCGAGCGGAACGATCGGGGTGGTGGCCCTCGACGACAACGGCCGCACCGTCGGCCATCTCGTCCGCCGCCGCTCCGGCTTCCGCATGGTCACCGCCGTCTGCGCGACCGGCGGCCACCTCGTGCTCGGCAGCCTCCGGGAGCCCGGCGTCGCGGTCTGCGCGCGGCCCGGCGCCCGCTGACCCGGCGGTAGGCTGGTGCCCGGCCGTGATCACCCGGCGGGGCAGGCCGAGCACCCCCAGGGCCCGGCCGAACAGGAGACGTGAGCGCATGACAGCCCCGGAAGCCGAGAGCCTCCGAGTCCGCCCCACGCCGCGCCGGCGGTCCGAGTGGCGTACCCAGGCACCCGTAGTCGCGGTGGTCGCCCTCGGCGGCGCCCTGGGCGCCTGCGCCCGCTACGGCCTCACCCTCGCCTGGCCCACGCCGCCCGGCGCCTTCCCCTGGGCGACCTTCTGGACCAACGTGAGCGGCTGCGCGGTGATCGGGGTCTTCATGGTGCTCATCACCGAGGTGTGGGCCGCCCACCGGCTCATACGGCCCTTCTTCGGCACGGGCGTCCTCGGCGGTTTCACCACGTTCTCCACCTACGCCGTCGACATCCGCAGGCTGGTCGACGGCGGCCGCCCCGGCCTGGGGCTCGGCTATCTCGCCGCGACGCTGTGCGCGGCCCTCGCCGCGGTGTGGCTCGCCTCGGTCGCCGCCCGCCGGGTGCTGATCAGGAGGCAGCGATGACGTCACTCACCGGCCGCGCCCTCAGGCTGACCGTCTACATCGGCGAGGACGACACCTGGCACCACAAGCCCCTCTACTCCGAGATCGTGCACCGCGCACACGCGGCCGGACTCGCCGGGGCGAGCGTCTTCAGGGGCATCGAGGGCTTCGGCGCCTCCTCCCGCATCCACACCTCCCGCCTGCTGTCCCTGAGCGAGGACCTGCCCGTGGCCGTCGTCGTCGTGGACACCGAGGAGCGCGTACGGGCGTTCCTGCCGCAGCTCGACGAACTCGTCGACGAAGGGCTCATCACGCTGGAGGAGTGCGAGGTCGTCCGGTACGTGGGACGCACGGGCGGCCCGGGGGACAAGAAACCGAAGGGTAAGAAGTCGTTGTGAACTGGCTGCTGGTGATCGCGGGGGCCGTGATCGGCGCACCCTTGCGCTACCTCACCGACCGTGCCGTGCAGGCCCGCCACGACTCGGTCTTCCCCTGGGGCACTTTCGTGGTGAACGTCTGCGGATGCCTGGTCCTCGGGCTGCTCACGGGTGCGGTCTCCGCCGGGGCCGCCGGACCCCATCTGCAGCTCCTCGTCGGCACGGGGCTGTGCGGCGCGCTGACGACGTACTCGACCTTCTCCTACGAGACGCTGCGGCTCGCCGAGGCCGGCTCCGGCCTCTACGCTGCCGTGAACGTCGTCGCGAGCGTGCCGGCAGGGCTCGCCGCGGCGTTCGCCGGTGTCTCACTCGCCGGAGTCCTGTGGGCCTAGTGCCTGCCGTATAGCACGGCAAAGCAAGGGCACCGCAAGTACTGTCTACAGCACTGTCGACCAACTCTCCCCAGAACTGGATCCCATGAGCGCCATCTCCGTCGGTCAAGCCGTCGTCCTCGGAGTCGTCGAGGGGGTGACCGAGTTCCTCCCGGTGTCCTCCACCGGTCACCTGAAGATCACCGAGGGACTCATGAACATCCCCGTCGACGACAAGTCCGTCGTCGGCTTCTCCGCCGTCATCCAGGTCGGCGCCATCGCCGCCGTGCTCGTGTACTTCTTCAAGGACATCAAGCGGATCGTCTCCGCGTGGTTCCGCGGCCTGGTCAACCGCGAGGAGCGCTACCACCACGACTACAAGTTCGCCTGGTGGGTGATCGCCGCCACCATCCCGATCGTCATCGTGGGTCTGGCCGCCAAGCCGCTGATCGACGGCGCGCTCGGCTCCCTGTGGGTGGTGGCCGGCTCGCTGATCGTCGGCTCCGGTGTGATGTGGGCTGCCGACCAGATGGGCCGGCACAAGCGCGGCGAGGACGACACCTCGTTCCAGGACGCGATGTGGGTCGGCTGCTCCCAGATCCTCGCCCTGCTCTTTCCCGGCTTCTCCCGCTCCGGCGCCACCATGTCCACCGCGCTCATCAGGGACCTGGACCGTGTCGCCGCCACCCGCCTGTCGTTCTTCCTCGGCATCCCGGCCCTGACCGGCGCGGGTCTGTACGAGCTGAAGGACGCCCTCGGCGCGGGCGTGGGCGCCGCTCCGCTGGCCGTCGGCACCATCGTCTCCTTCGTGGTCGCCTACGCCTCCATCGCCTGGCTGCTGAAGTTCGTCGCCAAGCACTCCTTCAACGCCTTCGTGATCTACCGCGTCATCATCGGCGTGGGCCTGCTCGGCCTGCTCGCCACCGGCGTGCTCAGCGCCTGACCGAACCCTCCTGATCACCCACGGGGTGCGGATGCCTGCATTCAGGGCGCCGCACCCCGTGAATGTTTCCTTACGGGACGTCTTGACAGTCCCGGCGGGCAACCCGCAGGATCGCTCCCGTGAACCTGTCAGACAGCCAGACAGGTGGCCTGGTCCCGCGGCGCGTCAGCGCCATGGAAGCGGTCCTCGGCCACCTCCGCGGCGCCATCGAACGCGGTGAGTACGCCATAGGCGACAAGCTCCCCTCCGAGGCCGAGCTGTGCCGCACCCTCGAGGTGTCCCGGCCCGTGCTGCGCGAGGCGCTGCGCGCGCTGCAGACGATGGGCCTCACGGTCTCCCGGACCGGCAAGGGCACCTTCGTCGTCGCGAACGCCGTCGAGGACCCCACCTTCGGCGACTACGCGGCCAGCGACCTGCTCGAGGTGCGCCGGCACATCGAGATCCCGGTCGCCGGATACGCGGCCGCGCGCCGCACCCCGGAGAACCTGGACCACCTGGCCCATCTGCTCGACCGCATGGAGCGGGAGACGGACACCACGGCCTGGGTCGCGATGGACACGCTGTTCCACCTCGCGATCGCCGAGGCCGCCCAGAACCCGGTCTTCCGCCGGGTCATCGAGGAGATCCGCGACGCACTGGCGCGTCAGTCGGCCTTCCTCAACGAACTGGGCGGGCGCCGCGAGCAGTCCAACCGCGAGCACCGGGCGATCGTCGAGGCGCTGGTCGACGGTTCCGAACACGACGCGGTGGAGGCCATGAGCCACCACCTGGACCGCGTCGAGACGACCCTCACCGACATCGTGCGTCCCCAGCGGACGGACGACCTCCCCACGGAAGGCGGACCCGAGGCGTGAGCGAGCAGCACCTCAAAGACGAGACGCGCCCCTCGTCCGGCCATGTCGACGCCGGAGACGCCGGCTACAGCAAAGGCCTGAAGCACCGGCACGTCAACATGATCGCCATCGGCGGAGCCATCGGCACCGGCCTCTTCCTCGGCGCGGGCGGCCGGCTCGCCGACGCCGGACCCTCCCTGTTCATCGCCTACGCCGTCTGCGGCGTCTTCGCCTTCCTGGTCGTACGCGCCCTCGGTGAACTCGTCCTGTACCGCCCGTCCTCCGGCGCCTTCGTGTCGTACGCGCGGGAGTTCCTGGGCGAGAAGGGCGCCTACACCGCGGGCTGGATGTACTTCCTGAACTGGGCGACCACCGGTATCGCCGACATCACCGCGGTCGCCACCTACACGCATTACTGGGGCATGTTCTCCGACATCCCGCAGTGGGTGATCGCGCTCATCGCGCTGGCCGTCGTCCTGACCGTGAACCTGATCTCGGTCAAGATCTTCGGCGAACTGGAGTTCTGGTTCGCGATCGTCAAGGTCAGCGCGCTCGTGGTCTTCATGTGCATCGGCATCTTCCTGCTGGTCACCCAGCACCCGGTCGACGGCCACCACCCCGGTCCGTCCCTGATCACCGACAACGGCGGCGTCTTCCCTAACGGCCTGCTGCCGATGCTGCTGATCATCCAGGGTGTCGTCTTCGCCTACGCCTCCGTCGAACTGGTCGGCGTGGCCGCCGGAGAGACCGAGAACCCCGAGAAGATCATGCCGAAGGCGATCAACTCGATCATGTGGCGTGTGGGCCTGTTCTACGTCGGCTCCGTCGTCCTGCTGTCCATGCTGATGCCCTGGAACGCGTACAGCGCCGGCCAGAGCCCCTTCGTGACGGTCCTGTCGCACATCGGCATCCCCGCGGCCGGTGACGTGATGAACCTGGTCGTGCTCACCGCCGCCATGTCCTCGCTCAACTCCGGCCTGTACTCCACCGGCCGCATCCTGCGCTCCATGGCCATGAGCGGCTCGGCGCCCAAGTTCACGGGGCGGATGAGCCGAAGCCAGGTCCCGTACGGCGGAATCCTGCTCACCAGCGGTATCTGTGTCCTCGGCGTGGGCCTCAACTACGTCGTCCCCGCCGACGCGTTCGAGATCGTCCTCAACTTCGCGGCGATCGGTATCCTCGCGACCTGGGGCATGATCATGATCTGTCACCTGCTCTTCTGGCGGAAGACCCGGCGGAGCGAACTGATCCGGCCGTCCTACCGGCTGCCGGGCTCCCCCTGGACCGAAGTCGTGACGCTGGCGTTCCTCGCCTCCGTCCTGGTCCTCATGTACGCCGACGGCGGCGCCGGACGCACCACCGTGCTCTGTCTGCCGCTGATCGTCGCAGCGCTGGTCGCGGGCTGGTACGCCATCCGCGGCCGCATATCCCGCACGTCCACCGGCGCCGACGCGTGACCCGCGTACCGGCCGACCCCGACTCACGATTCAGGCAGTGATGTACAGCAGTTCCCCCGCCGGCGCCCCCGTCGTCCGCGAACCCCTCCACGCCCCCGTCGCCCACCTCGTCCGCGGCGGGGTCGTCGAGGGCATCCACTACGGCTCGGTCGTCGTCCTCGGCGCCGACGGCCGGGTGGAGTTCCAGCTCGGCGACATCGAGGCCGCCTTCTACCCGCGCTCGGCAGTCAAGCCCCTCCAGGCCGTGGCCATGCTGCGGGCCGGGCTGCCGCTCGACGGCGCACTGCTGTCGCTGGCCGCCGCGAGCCACTCCGGCGAGGAACGCCACCTCGCCGGCACCCGGCGCATCCTCGAACTCGCCGGGCTCACCGAGGACGATCTGCGCAACGTCCCCGACATGCCGTTCGACCCGGTCGTCCGGGACGCCTGGGTGCGCGAGGGCCGTCTGCCCTCCCGGCTCGCCCAGAACTGCTCCGGCAAGCACGCGGCCATGCTGTGGACCGCCCGGCTCAACGGCTGGTCCCTCACGGACTACCTCGACCCCGGGCACCCGCTGCAGCAGGCGATCCAGGAGATCGTCGAGGACCTGACCGGCCAGCGGGTCGCCCGCGTCACCGTCGACGGCTGCGGCGCGCCGCTGTTCTCCATCTCCCTGCACGGCCTGGCCCGCGCCCTGTCCCGGATCACCTCGGCCGCCCCCGGCACCCCCGAGGCGCAGGTGGCCGACGCGATGCGCGAGCACGCCGAGATGGCCTCCGGCTCCGGCCGCGATGTCGCTTCGCTGATGCGAGCCGTGCCGGGGCTGCTGGCCAAGGACGGGTTCGAGGGCGTTCAGGTCGCCGCGCTGCCGGATGGCCGGGCCATCGCCGTGAAGATCGCCGACGGGGCGAACCGGGCGCGGATCCCGGTCGCGGCGGCGGCGCTCGCCCGTGTGGGCGTCGACCCGGAGCTGCTCACCGAGTTCGCGGGGGAACCGCTGCTCGGGGGCGGGGAGCCGGTGGGGTGCGTGCGCGCTGTCCGCGCCCTTGACCCGGTTCCACTCGCTGCCTCCGCGTAGTGCTCCGCTGGATCGGCCGTCTTGGATCCGCGGGTCCGTTGTGGCTGGTCGCGCCCGCGCGGCGGAGCCGCACATCTGATACAGCCCCGCGCCCCTTTGACACCTCAGTACCCCAGAAAGAGGACCGCACCCTCATGACCGCCACCACCCGCAGCGAACACGATCTGCTCGGCGACCGTGACATCCCCGCCGACGCCTACTGGGGTGTGCACACCCTGCGTGCGACGGAGAACTTTCCCATCACCGGTACGCCGATCTCCGCGTACCCGCATCTGATCGATGCCCTGGCCGCAGTCAAGGAGGCCGCCGCGCTCGCCAACGCGGAACTCGGGCTGCTGCCGCCCGAGAAGGCGGACGCGATCGTCGCCGCCTGCCGGGAGATACGCACCGGCAAGCTGCACGACCAGTTCGTCGTCGACGTCATCCAGGGCGGCGCCGGCACGTCCACCAACATGAACGCCAACGAGGTTGTGGCGAACCGCGCGCTGGAACTCCTCGGCCACGAGAAGGGGCAGTACACGTATCTGCACCCCAACGAGGACGTCAACCTGGGTCAGTCAACCAATGACGTCTACCCGACCGCCGTCAAGACAGCGACCGTGTTCGCGGTACGTGGACTGCTCAAGGCGATGGCTGTACTGCAGGACTCGTTCGCCCGTAAGGCCGTCGAGTTCCGTGACGTGCTCAAGATGGGCCGTACTCAGCTGCAGGACGCCGTGCCGATGACGCTGGGTCAGGAGTTCTCCGCCTATGCCGTCATGATCGAGGAGGACCGCAGCCGTCTCGCCGAGGCCGTCGAGCTGATCCATGAGATCAACCTCGGTGCCACGGCGATCGGTACCGGGCTCAACGCCCCCGCCGGATACGCCGAGGCCGCCCGCCGGCACCTGTCGGAGATCACCGGGCTGCCGCTGGTCACCGCCGCCAACCTGGTCGAGGCCACCCAGGACTGCGGTGCCTTCGTCCAGATGTCGGGTGTGCTCAAGCGGATCGCGGTCAAGCTCTCCAAGAGCTGCAACGACCTCAGGCTGCTGTCCTCCGGTCCGCGCGCGGGCCTCGGCGAGATCAACCTGCCGCCGGTGCAGGCGGGTTCGTCCATCATGCCGGGCAAGGTCAACCCGGTGATCCCCGAGGTGGTCAACCAGGTCGCCTTCGAGGTGATCGGCAACGACGTCGCCATCACCATGGCCGCCGAGGCCGGACAGCTCCAGCTGAACGCCTTCGAGCCGATCATCCTGCACTCCCTGTCGGAGAGCATCACGCACCTGCGGAGCGCCTGCCTCACGCTGGCCGAGCGCTGCGTCGACGGCATCACCGCCAACACCGAGCGGCTGCGCGCCACCGTGGAGAACTCCATCGGCCTGGTCACCGCGCTCAACCCGCACATCGGCTACACGGCCGCGACCGACATCGCCAAGGAGGCCCTCGTCACGGGCCGTGGGGTGGCCGAACTGGTGCTGGAGAAGGGGCTGCTGCCCGCCGAGAGGCTCGCCGAGCTGCTGCGCCCCGAGGTCGTCGCGGGCAGCGGGGCACCGGCCGCCTGACCTGCGGAGACGCACACCCGATTACGTTCCGGGACCGGCCGGGAGGCACAATAGTGATCATGACAACGACGTCGTCCCTCACCTTTCTGCCGGTCCTGGAGCGCATCGCCGAGGAGATAGGACGCACGCCCGGCCGCGGCCGGGCCGCCGACTACATCCCGGCCCTCGCCGCCCGCGACCCCCGCCGGTTCGGTATGGCCGTGGCCGAGCTGGACGGCACGGTGTACGGGGTGGGGGACTGGCGTGAGCCGTTCTCCGCGCAGTCCATCACCAAGGTCTTCACACTCGCCCTGGACCTGGCCCGCGAGGGCGACGAACTCTGGGAACACGTGGGCCGCGAGCCCTCCGGCAACCCCTTCAACTCCCTGGTCCAGCTGGAGTACGAGAACGGCATCCCGCGGAACCCCTTCATCAACGCGGGCGCCCTCGTCGTCACCGACCGCCTCCAGACCCGTACCGGAGACGCCGCGGGCGAGCTGCTGGCCTTCCTGCGCGCCGAGAGCGGCAATGCCGGACTGGACTTCGACCTGGACGTCGCCGCCTCCGAGACCGCGCACGGCGACCGCAATGCCGCCCTCGCCCATTTCATGGCGTCCTACGGCAACATCGACAACGACGTGCCGGCTCTGCTCGACCAGTACTTCCGGCAGTGCTCCGTCACCGCGTCCTGCGCCGATCTGGCCCTCGCCACCGGCTTCCTCGCCCGGCACGGCATCCGCGCCGACGGCGGCCGGCTGCTCACCCGCAGCCAGGCCAAGCAGGTCAACGCGGTGATGCTGACCTGCGGGACGTACGACGCGGCCGGGGACTTCGCCTACCGCGTGGGGCTGCCCGGCAAGAGCGGGGTCGGCGGCGGGATCATCGCGGTCGTACCGGGCCGGTGCACGCTGTGCGTGTGGAGTCCGGGCCTGGACGAACGGGGCAACTCGGTGGCGGGGGTGGCGGCCTTGGACCGCTTCACGACCCTGACGGGCTTGTCGGTCTTCTGAGGGGGGCACTTTCCAGCACAGGGCGGGGCAATCAGCCTCACCCGCAGCCGGCGACGCACCGTGGCCCACCCCCCGCGGTCACATCTCGGCCCCCGCCCGGAGGGCTGCGCGTCGCTTTCCGGCCACCCTGCGTTGACACGCTGAGCCAGTGTTGGCCATGGCATTCCCCCTCGATCTCCGCCGCTGTCAGCTGCTCGGGCTGGCCGGTACCGCCTTCCTCGCGCTGGGCGGTGAGACCGCCGGTGCCCTTCCGGTGCAGAACCTGCTGGCGCCTGCCTCGGCCCAGGCGGCGCTCGGGCTGGTGGGGGTCTACTTCGGAGTCGTCCTGCTGATAGCGGCCTGGGTGCTCCTCGGCCGCCTGGTGCGCGGACCGCAGCCGCCCACCCCGCGCACCCTGCTGCTCGTGCTGGCCGTGTGGGCGGCACCGCTGCTGCTCGCGCCGCCGTTGTTCAGCCGGGATGTCTACAGCTACCTGGCGCAGGGCGCCATGGCTCATGCCCATATGAACGTCTACGCCCACGGCCCCGCCCAGCTCGGCGGCCCGCTCGCCGACGAGGTCGCCCCGATGTGGCAGCACACCGGCGCCCCCTACGGCCCCGCCTTCCTGGGACTGGCCTCCGCGCTGACCGGCCTGACCCGCGGCGAACTGCCCGCCGGACTGCTCGGCATGCGCCTGGTCGCCCTGCTCGGTGTGGCCCTGATGGCGCTGGCGCTGCCGCGGCTGGCCCGGCACAGCGGCGCCGACCCGGCCGCCGCCCTCTGGCTCGGCGCACTCAACCCGCTCGTCCTGCTGCACCTGGTCGCGGGCGCCCACAACGACGCCCTGATGCTGGGTCTGCTGGGGCTCGGCCTGGTCGCCGCACGCGGGGACCGGCCGGCCGGCGGTGTGGTCGGGGCGGTCCTCGTGACCCTGGCCGCCCTGGTCAAGGCGCCGGCCGCGCTCGGACTGCTGGCGGTCGTGGCTCTCCAGGTCCGCTCCGGCCGGCGCCCGCTGCCGGCCGCCGCGACCACGGCGGCGGCCTCCGCCGTGAGCACGGTCGTCGCGACGGCCATCGCCGGCACCGGCTACGGCTGGATCGGCGCCCTGAACACCCCGGTCTCTCCGCACAACTGGGCCCTGACCAGCCTGCTCGGCCGCGCCACCGGTGCCCTGCTGGAACACCTCGGCAGCAGCCTGGCCCCGCTGGCCGTCCCGGCCTGGCATGCGCTCGGCCTGGCCGCCACCGCCGTCGCCGTGGCGCTGATATGGCGCCGACTACGCCTCAGACCCGTGTACGCACTCGGGCTCAGCCTGCTGACGGTCGCCGTGTTCGGTCCCGCGATCCGCCCCTGGTACGTGCTGTGGGGGCTGTTCCTCATCGCCGCCGCCGCACCGAACACCTCCGTACGGCACCGGGTCGCGGCCCTGACGGGCGTCCTCGCCCTCGCCGTCCTGCCGAGCGGCGGCCCCGCCGACCTCGGGCAGCTGGTGCTCGCCGTCTCCGGCGGGGTGCTCGGCGTGGTCGTCCTGTGGCAGGCCCACCAGGCGGCCCAGGCCCCGGTACCGGGACGTACGGCGTGAGCGGGCTGCCGCGCCCCCTCACGGACCGCGGCCGGGCGCTGCTCGTCCTCGCCCTCGTCGCGGCCGTGACGGTCTTCACCGCCACCGTGCCGCTGCTGCGCGGCTTCTTCGACCTGCGCGTCTACTACGGCGCCGTGCACACCTGGGTGCACCACGGCGGCCGGATCTACGACTACCACGTGCCGGGCACCACCTACGGCTTCACCTATCCGCCGTTCGCGGCGGTCACCATGCTGCCGCTGGCCCTGCTGGGCCGGACCTCGGCGATCGTGGCGTCCCTGCTGGTCAACCTGGCTGCGCTGGCGGTGGTCCTGCGGATCCTGAGCGGGCCGGACTGGCGTCGGCACGGCTGGTTCCGCTGGTCGCTGTGCCTGTGTCTGCTCGCGCTGTTCGAGCCGCTGCGGGACACCTTCAGCTTCGGCCAGGTGAACCTGGTGCTGCTCGCGCTCGTCCTCGGCGACTGCTGGCTGCTGGCCACCGGCCGGGGGCGCTGGGCGGGCGCCGGGATCGGGCTCGCCGCCGCGGTGAAGCTGACACCTGCCCTGTTCATCGGCCTGCTGCTGCTCGCCGGGCGCCGCCGGGCGGCCGGTGCCGCAACGGCCGTCGCCGCCGCGGCGACCGCGCTGGCTGTCTGGGCGGACCCTCGGGCGTCCCGTTTCTACTGGACCGAGGCCCTGTGGGACACCGGCCGGGTGGGCCGGCTCGACTATGTGTCGAACCAGTCGCTGCAGGGAGTGCTGGCCCGCCTCGGCGAGACCGGCCGTCCGCTGTGGGCGACGGCGGTCCTGCTGACGCTGTGCGTCTGGGCGTGGCGGACCCGAGGGGCGGTGCAGGCCGGCGACTGGACGGCGGCCTTCGCGCTCACCGGGGCGGCGGCCTGCCTGGTCAGCCCCATCACCTGGGTGCACCACCTGGTGTGGCTGCTGCCGTCCTTCGCCGTGCTGCTGCGTACCGGGCACCCGCGGATCGCGGGCGCCCTGTACGCGGTGCTGTGCACGAGCGTGGTCTGGCTGTGGTTCGACGACGCCTCCGGCATCGGCGGCTTCCTCGGCAGCAACACCTACACCTGGATCACACTGGGTCTGCTGCTCGGTCTGCCGACGGGTCAGTCACGCGTGGTGCGCCTGCCCTTGCCCCGCAGTCTCAGTACCACAGCCACGGCGCCGAGCCCGCAGAGCCCCGCGACGACGCCGGGGACCGTCCAGTCCGAGTCGTCGTCCGCCGGCCGGGATGTGGCCGCGGCGACCACCGGCGCGGCCGGCGACGCCTGCCTCGACTTGGCACGCAGCCCGTCCAGCGAACCGACCGGATCCACGTGCCCGGCGGCTTCGAAGCCCCAGTCGAGCAATTCGCGGGCCTCGTCGTACACGGTGGACCCGCCTGCCTGAGGGTTCATCACGGTCACCAGCAGCGTGCGCCCGTCCCGGCGGGCCGCGGCGACCAGGGTGTTGCCCGCGTTGGTGGTGTAGCCGTTCTTGATGCCGATCAGCCCCGGATACCGCTCCACCCCGCCCGCGCCGGTCAGCAGCTTGTTGGTGTTCCGGATGCCGTACGACCATCCGTCGCCGGGGAACATGGCTTCCGCGGTGGAGCAGTAACGGGCGAAGTCGCGGTTGCGCAGCCCCGCCCGGCCGAAGACGGCCAGGTCGAAGGCGGAGGACACCTGGCCGTCCTCGTCGTAGCCGTCGGGGGAGACCACATGGGTGTCCAGGGCGCCGAGCGAACGTGCCTTGGCCTGCATCTGCTTGGCCGTGACCGCCCAGCCGCCGTTCAGCGCGGCCAGCACATGCACGGCGTCGTTGCCGGAGCTGAGGAAGACACCGCGCCACAGGTCGGCCACCTCGTAGGAGTGTCCCTCCTTGACGCCGACCATGCTGCTGCCCGCGCCGATGTCCGCCAGTTCTTCGTCGCGCACGGTGTGCCTCATTCCAGCGGGCAGGGTCGGCAGCACGGTCAGCGCGAACAGTGTCTTCAGGGTGCTCGCGGGCGGCAGCTTGCGGTGCGCGTCGTTCGCGGCCAGCACCTCGCCGCTGCCGGCGTCGGCCACCACCCAGGACAGCGCCGACACCTCGGGCACCTCGGGCGCGCCCCGGCGCAGCCGGACCTGGGTGCCGGAGTCGTAGAGCAGGGACGGGCCGGGCATCGCCGCCCGGGGAGCGGGCGGGGCGGGTTCCCCGGCCCGGGTCCCGGCGGTGGAGGTGGCCGGCATGAACGCCAGCACGCCCGCCACGCATAGGGAACAGGCCGACACGGCCGCCCGATGAGAGAATCCGGTGATCATATGCTCAACGTACGAACGGGTCCGGTATCCCTCGCGCTGTGCGGGGCCGTTCGGCCCATCCGGGGAACCCGAATGCCCGAGCCGCCCTGTTCGGAGCGGGGTCAGCCGGTGGGCAGGGTGGGCCGGATCTGCCGCAGGAACGCGGCGTTGCCGGGGGTGGAGCGCAGCCGCTCCAGCAGCGTCTCCAGACCGGACGGTCCGCCCTCGCGGGAGCGCAGGACCCGGCGCAGACCGTGTACGGCCGTCAACTCGGCCGGGGTGAGGAGCAGCTCCTCGCGGCGGGTGCCGGTGGCGTCGAGGTCCACGGCGGGGAAGAGACGCCGGGCGGCGGATTCCCGGTCGAGCCGCAGCTCCATGTTGCCGGTGCTCTTCAGCTCCTCGAAGTAGTAGCCGTCGGCGCGGGATCCGGTGTCCACCAGCACGGTGGCGAGGATGGTCAGCGAGCCGCCTTCCTCGGCCTGGCGGGCGGCGCCGAAGAACCGCTTGGGGCCGAGCAGCGCGCCCGCGTCGACACCGCCGCTCAGGGTACGGCCGCCGGCGGCGGAGGCGTTGTTGTGCGCCCGGCACAGCCGGGTCAGCGAGTCCAGCAGGATCACGACGTCCTCGCCGGCCTCCACCCGGCGCTTGGCCCGCTCGACGACGAGCTCGGCGAGGGCGATGTGTTCCTTGGGCGTCCGGTCGAAGGTGGAGGCGTACACCTCGCCGCGCACGGAGCGGCGCATCTCGGTTACTTCCTCGGGGCGTTCGTCCAGTAGCAGGACCATCAGCCGGCACTCCGGGTGGTTGCCGGCCACGGCGGCGGCGAGCTGCTGGAGCAGCACCGTCTTGCCGCTCTTCGGCGGGGCCACGATGAGTCCGCGCTGGCCCTTGCCGACCGGCGCGAGGAGGTCGGTGACGCGCCCGGCCAATCCGGACGCGGGGTGTTCGAGGCGGATGCGGTCGTGCGGGTGAAGCGAGGTGAGGTCGCGGAAGTGGCGCCGGCCCCGGAGGTCCGCCGGGTCGCGTCCGTCGACGCCCGTGACCTCGATCAGGGCGCGTTGAGCGCCCCGGACGCCCTCGACGAGGTCGCCCTTGCGCAGACCGTGGCGCCGGATCAGCGCCGCCGGGACCTGCGGATCGATGGGGGAGGGCAGCAGACTCGCGGCCCGCAGCTGCCCCTTCCCGTGCGCGTCGATGTCGAGGACACCCGTGACGAGCCGGGCGGCCGGGGCCTGCTGGACCACGGGAGGGTGTTCGAGTGTGGTGGTCATGGTGGGAAGTCCTTTCAAGGACGGAAGAAGTGCGGGGGAAGGGGGGAGAGCCGTGAGCGGGAGGCGGTGACAGCTGCCTCCGGGCGGCGGGAACGGCACCTCGGGTACGGCGGAAACGCCCTGGTCACGAGGTGGTGCAGAGAAGAAGCCCGGGCCGGTCTGGAGCCTCGGCCGAGGGGCTGATGGAGAAGAAGCGGCACCGGTGTCCGTACGACGGGACACGCACACGCGCTGATCGCACTATACCCGTGCGGCTGTCTCGGTCAACATGAAGCCGTCCGCGTCTGTTCCCGCCCCGCGGTGGCCCCGGTGCACTGTCCGGCGGGATCGAGGGGGTGGCCGTACTCGGGCACGAGGCGCCGACGACCGCTGACGGCGAGGACCGCCGGCGGTTGCGGTTCCTGGTCGGCTGGGCCTTCACGCCTCGCCGCGCGGAGCAACTACGGCTCTGGGCCGAGCAGTTGACTGAGATTTTGCCGGACGGCCTGGCCCGCGCAGCGGCCGCCGGAATCGGAGTCGCGACCTGCGGCGGCACTTCGCGCTGCCCCTGCCGACGGGGGCATCTGCGAACTCCTCGGCGTGGGCGTCGAGATCATCCTGCAGATGATCGAGCTGGACGACCCGGGCCCGGTCAATGTACGTGCTGGGCATCGTCACCAACAGCGTGCAGGTGGCCGTCAACAACGGTGTCGTCGTCCGGCTGACCGACGGCTGGACGTGGACGGTCACCGGCACCTCGTACCCGGCCCGGCGCGGCCGTGCGGGCCCCGCTCTGCAGGTCCCTGGCGATGACGGTCGACGGCACCGCGACCGCCGTCACGCCCGGCAAGACCTACACAGGGGCCATCACGCTGACGGTCGGCTGACGGCCACGGGACGGAGGCGCGCTCACGCCGACCGCGCCTCCGCCTCCTTCACGATGTCGGCGAACCGCGCGCCCATCGCCTCGGCGAGGGCGTGTGCGCCGGACAGCGGCCGGACCATGACCATGAGGTCGTCGATCAGGCCGTCCTCGTTCACATGGATGAAGTCGCAGCCGGTTAGCTCGCGGTCGCCCACCCGGGCCGTGAAGACCAGCGCGTGGTCGGGGCCGGCCGGGTCGCCGATCTCACGGTCGTACCGGAAGTCCTCGAACACCTGGGAGACCGCGCGCAGGATCGCCGCGGTGATCGCCTTGCCCGGATACGGCTTGAAGACGACCGGGCTGGTGAAGACGACGTCCTCGGCCAGCAGCGCCTCGACGGCATCGATGTCCCCGGCCTCGACCGCCCTGCGGAACGCGTGCATCGGACCACCTCGTATAGTCAACTAATTGAATAGGTGCGGATGAGATTAATCAACGGCTGTTAGCCTGTCCACATGTCGCTCAAGTACGCCGTCCTGGCCGCCCTGCTGGAGGGTGAGGCCTCGGGCTACGAGCTGTCGAAGGCGTTCGACGTCTCGCTCGCGAACTTCTGGCCCGCAACTCCGCAGCAGCTCTACCGTGAGCTGGAGCGCCTCGCTCAGGACGGGCTGGTCCAGGCCCGGACCGTGCAGCAGGAACGGCGGCCGAACAAGCGGATGTTCACGCTCACCGAGGCCGGCCGGACCGAGCTGGGCGCGTTCGCCGCCGAGCCCCCGAAACGGCCCACGGCCATCCGCGACGAACTCCTCATCAAGATCCAGGCGATGGACGGCGGCGACACCGGGGTCACCCGCGCGCTGATCGAGGAGCGCAGGGGCTGGGCCCAGGGCAAGCTGGACCGCTACCGCCGGGTACAGGACCGCCTCCTCGACGGCCGCACCGAGGACGAGTACCTCCGCGAGGCCGACCGTATCGGCCCGTATCTCACGCTCGTGGCGGGGATCGCCTTCGAGGAGGAGAACCTGCGCTGGTGCGAACGGGTCCTCGCGGTGCTGCGGCAGCGGGTGGCCCTAGGCTGAGGAGATGTTCGGTCCCGAAGGCCCCAGCCTGCGTGAACTCGCCGTGCAGGCGCTGTCGTCCGTCGAGCGTGGCTACGACCTGCTCGCCCCGAAGTTCGATCACACGCCGTTCCGGACGCCCGACGAGGTGCTGCGGTCCGTGGCGAAGGCGCTCGCCCCGCTCGGCCCCTTCGAGGACGGGCTCGACCTGTGCTGCGGCACGGGCGCGGGCGCCGAGGTGCTGACCGGGCTGTGCCGCCGCGGCGTCACCGGGGTCGACTTCAGCGCGGGCATGCTCGACGTCGCCCGGCAGCGGGTGCGGCCCGCCGGCGGGCCCGGGGTCGCCTGGGTGCGCGGCGACGCCCGTTCCCTGCCGTTCGGCTCCGCCTTCGATCTCGTGGTGTCCTTCGGCGCGTTCGGTCACTTCCTGCCACGGGAACTGCCGGGGCTGTTCGCCCAGGTCCACTCCGTCCTGCGGCCGGGCGGCCGGTTCGCCTTTCCGGTGTTCGCCCCGCCCCGTCCGACGCGGGCCGGTTTCTGGATGCTGCTCGGCTTCGACACGGTGATGCGGGTGCGCAACGCGCTGTGGCGGCCGCCGTTCGTCATGTACTACCGGGCCTTCCGGCTCGGCGCCGTACTCGGGGAGTTGGAGCGGGCGGGGTTCGCCGTCGACCTGTACGCCCTGCCCGAGTTCGGGTGGCGCGGCGACGGCAGCCCACGGGCCCGGCTGGTGGTGGCCCGGCGGGCTCAGCCGGCCGCGGGCAGCGTGAACTCGTAGACCAGGGCGTCCCGTCCGGCGTCCACCACCAGATCCGTGATCTCCAGCGGCCGGGCGTACTGGTCGTGGACGCGCCGGGTCACCCGCATCGAGGAGGCGTCGGCCTGGCTGATGGAGTCGCGGTGGTGCAGGCACAGACCGGCCTTGCGCATCCAGTCGTAAGCCCGCCGCAGTTGCGCCGGGGTGGCGCCGTCGGCCCGGCCCCGGTACCGGGCCAGCTCCGCGACCTCGGCCAGCGCGACCGCCGAGAACGACGTCACCGCCGTCCGCAGCGACCGGCCGTCCGGCGTGGCCGACCGGTAGCGGTGCACCAGCGTCGGCCGGAGCGGCGCCAGGCCCAGCGCCTGCGCGTGCTCCGGCGGTGGCGCCTCCCAGGTCACCGTGGCCAGGTCGACCGCGGACGGGTCCGCCGAGCGGGCGCCCAGCGGGAAGACCGGTGTCCCCTGGGCCCCGACCGGCAGGCCGGGCAGCGTGGCATGGCTGCCCCGCCGGTCGGTGGCGATCAGGCCGCTGCGCCGCAGCAGCTCCAGCGCCTGCCTGACGGTCTCCCGGCTGACCTGGAAGTGCGCGGCCAAGTGCCGCTCGCCCGGCAGCCGTTCACCGGGCGGAATGGTGCCGTCGCGCAGTTCGTCGAGCAGCAGCGCCGCGATCCGTCCGTACAGGGGCCGGTCGTCGCTCGGTGCGGGTTCGTGCGGGGTGGTGCGGGCCATGCCGCGCCCTCCTGTTGTGACAAGACGTAGCCGTGCGGGCTCATTGCGCGACCACAATTAGCATTGGTCTAAACCACGAGGGAAGAGCACCCTGCGGGTTCGGCCGAAACCCACCCACACCTGCCTCGGCTTCGGCGAACCCGGTGTCCCGTGCGCGGACGGGAGGCCCTGTCCGTGCCCGCGCCCGTTGTCTCAGGCGTACGACCGCAGCCAGCGCACCTGCTCCGCCTCGTGGAACGGGCCGCCGCCCTCGTGGTCGTTGAAGTCGTAGACCTCGATCGCCTTGTCCTCGTGCGCCCAGGCGTTGAACGCGGCGAACACCGTCGACGGCGGGCAGGTCTGGTCCTCCAGCGCCGCCGAGAACAGCGCCGGCGCCCGGCCCCGCGCCGCGAAGTGCACCCCGTCGAAGTACGACAGCGTGCGCCGCACCTCCGCCGAGCGGCCGCGATGCGTCTTGAGGAACAGGCCGATCTCACGGTACGGATGACGGACCGTCAGCGTCATCGCGCGCGGGAAGTCGCACAGGAAGGGCACGTCCGGCGCCACCGCGACCAGATCGGGCACCAGCGCGCCGACGGCCAGGGTGATGCCGCCGCCCTGGCTCGCGCCGAGCGCCACGGTCCGCGCCGCGTCGGTCAGCGGGTGCGCACGGGCCGCCTCGACGGCGCGTACGGCGTCCGTGAACACCCGGCGGTAGTAGTAGTTCTCAGGCGCGTCGACGCCGCGTGTCATGAAGCCGGGGTACGCCGGAGCCGCGCCCACCGGGTCCGGCGTGCCACCACCGGCGCCCCAGGCGCTGCCCTGGCCGCGGGTGTCCATCACGAAGTGCGCCCGGCCCGTCGACGCCCAGAGCAGGTTCTCGTGCGGCAGGCCGCGCCCGCCGCCGTAGCCGATGAACTCCACGACCAGCGGCAGGGGTTGGTCCGCCCCGACGGGCAGCCGCAGCCAGCCCTTGACCGGGTGGCCGCCGAACCCGGCGAACGTCACGTCGTACACCTCGACCGTGGACAGCCCGGCGTCCACCGGCTCGAATCGGGCGTCCAGCGCGTGCTCGCGTGCCTCCGCCAAGGTCTTGTCCCAGAAGGCGTCGAAGTCCTCGGGCTCGACGGACTCGCTGCGGTGGGTGCGGAGCTCGTCGAGGGGAAGGTCGAACAGGGCCATCAGCAACCGCCTTTGTGAGGAAAACAGCGTCAGCTCACCGTACGCGGAGGTTCGGAGAACGGAACGGCAAGCTTTTGCCCCCTGCCCCTCGGCGGCCGGGTCACTCTCACGCCTGTGGCTGGGTCCACCTCGGTCCCGTGCGCTCCCACTCCCGCTCCCACTCCGCGAGCCGGTGCCGCAGCGCGATCCGCCGCTCGACGGCGTGTCCGAGGAGTACGACGGCCGCCGCACCGCCCGCCGCGCACACCCCGACGGTCACCGCGTGCTGCAGGACCGCCGCCCGGTCCGGCGGCGGCGCGACACCGCGGCCGCGGGCGTCGAACCACACCGTGACCGTGCTTCCGGTCCGGGTCCCGGCCGGCACCCGGGCCCACGCCGTACGGGTCCCCTTGCCGGGCTCGGTCCAGCGGACCTGGGCACGGTACGGATGCTCGCGGTCGCTCTGCACGGCGGACACCGGCTCGGCCCGGTCGCCGATCACCAGCGCCCGCACCTGGTGGCGTTCGGCCCGCTGTGCGGCCGCGAGGGTCCGGGCATGGTCAAGAGCGTGCAGCCCCGCGGCCACGCCGACCAGAGGCGTGACGACGAACAGCAGGACGGCGACGATCAGCACCGTCCACGCCTCGATGACATCCGAGCGGCGCCGCAGCGGATTGCCCTGCCAGCGCCAGCCGCGCACCCGGGTACGCATGCCCACCTCCTCGCACCGTCGGAGCCGGAGAGCAGCCGAGCCGGTCGCCGGCCCGCCACCCCCACCGCTCACGCACACGAGCGTCCACACACGTCTCGTACCCCGTACGGAGCACCTCGCCCACACGACGAACCGCGAGTTCGAGCCCACCTGGAGCGCGGAATCACGCCACGCGCCCCACGATCACGTGGCCGACCCCGGCGCTCGAACCGGGGTCAGCCGAAGCGCTCGATACGGATCCGGTCCACCGGCTGGCCCGCGGCGACCAGCAGCCGGGACGCGTGTTCGGCGAAACCATTGGATCCGCACACATAGGCCTCCCACCCACCGGAAGGCTCCTCGGCCAGGAGCGGCGCCACATGTGCGGCCGCCAGACGTCCCACCGCCATCCCCTGCGGGGCGCTGCGGGTGAAGACGGGCGTCGTCTCCGCGCCCAGCTCGGAGGCGTAGATCAGCTCCTTGGGGCTGCGCGCCGACACCAGCATGCGCAGCGGCACGGTGAGGCCGTGCCCGCGGTGGTGCCGCACCATCGACATCAGCGGGACGATCCCCGAGCCGGCGCCGAGCAGCAGCGCGGGCCGGTCGCCCGGCCAGGCGAAGAAACCGCTGAGCGGTCCGCGCACCTCGACCGTGTCACCGGGGCGGGCCACGGTGTGGAACCAGCCGGAGACCTCGCCGTCCGGCACATGGTCCAAGGTCAGCTCGATGTGCCCGGAGCCGTCCGGCGCCGACGCGATCGAGTAGTGACGCTGCGCCACATAGCCGTCCGGCGCGGTCAGCCGCAGCATCAGGTGCTGGCCGGGCAGATGCCCCGCCCAGCCCGGCACCGCCAGCCGGAAGGTGGCCGCCTGCGGGGTCTCGCGCCGGATCTCCGTCAGCGTGGCGGTCTGCCACACCGCCGCCGCCTGCTCGCTCACCGCGATGCGCCCGGGCACCGCGAACCGCGCGGCCGGAGCGCCTGAACCGGTTGCCGGGGCGATCGGGTCCGGCGCTGCCGGGTCGCTCGTCGTCACCGTGTCAGTCACCGGAATACCGCTGCTCTTCCCAGGGGTTGCCGCGCTCGTGGTAGCCGTTGCGCTCCCAGAAGCCCGCCTCGTCGTGGTCGAGCAGCGTGAGGCCCGCGATCCACTTGGCGCTCTTCCAGAAGTACAGGTGGGGCACCAGCAGCCGCGCCGGGCCGCCGTGCTCGGACGGCAGCGGCTTCCCGTCGTACTCCCAGACGATCCAGGCACGCCCGCCGGTGAGATCGGCGAGCGGCAGGTTGGTGGTGTAGCCCGTGTGGGAGGCGGCGATCACATGGGTGGCGGACACATGGGGCCGCACCACATTAAGAAACGCGTCCAGCGAGACGCCACCGAAACGCACACCGAACTTGGACCAGCCGGTGACACAGTGGATGTCACCGTCGTACGCCGACGCCGGCAGCGCGTGCGCGGCGTCCCAGTCCCAGGTGTGCGGCCGTTCGACCAGGCCGTCGATGCTGAAGGACCAGTCGGCCGCCGCGAGGTCGGGAGTGACCTCGGCGGACAGGACGGGCCAGTCCTCGCCCGCGTCGTACTGCCCGGGCGGCAGCCCCGGGTTGTGCACGCGCGGACGGCCCATAAAGCCTCGCGTAACGTTCATACTTCAACCGTACGCTGTCGTACCGGGTGCTCCGTCCCTGGTCATAGCGCCGATGATGGCCTGGTCACCGCCCGATGATTGCGTGCTTATGAACTCTTTCGGCCCAGGGGAATAGCTCTGCGGCGCTTCTCCTTTGCCCTCGGTGCCGGCACCGGTACACCGGTGACAGCGCGAGAGAGCGAGGTATGAGCATGCCCAAGGCGTATGTCTACACGCGGCACGGAGGACCGGAGACCGAGGCGCTGATCGACCTGGACCGCCCGAGTCCCGGCCCCGGCGAGATCCTGATCGCGGTCCGCGCGGCGGGCGTCAATCCCGTCGACTGGAAGATGCGCCAGGGTTTCCGCAGCCCCGGCGAGGACGAGCGCGTCTTCCCCATGGTCTTCGGCAGCGAGGCGGCCGGCGTCGTGGAGGAGGCCGGCGCGGGGGTCTCCGGATTCGCCGCCGGCGACGAGGTGTTCGGCAGCACCACCCGTGGCGGGTACGCCGAGTACGCCCTGCTGGCCGCCGGTGTGACCGCCCACAAGCCTGCCGCGCTGTCCTTCCGCGACGCCGCCACGCTCCCGGTCGCCGCCGCCACCGCCTACGACGGTCTCCGCCAGCTCGACCTGCCCGCAGACGCGACCCTGCTGGTGACGGGCGCGGGCGGCGGGGTCGGCAGCGCGGTCGTGCAGATCGCCCGCGCCTTCGGACTGCGCGTCGTGGGCGTGGCGAGCGCGGGCAAGAAGGACTTCGTGGCGTCCCTCGGCGCGGTGCACGTGTCCTCCGGGCCCGAACTGGCCGAGCGGGTGCGGGCCGTCGCCCGCGACGGCATCGACGGGGTGTACGACCTGGTGGGCGGCCCGGTGCTCACCGAGGCCGCCGAGTTGCTCAAGGACCGCAGCAAGCTGGTCACCGCCGGCTCCCCGCAGGAGACCGTCGCCGCGCTCGGCGGCGACCGCGTCCAGCGCGCCCGCACCGCCGCCGTCCTGGAGGCGGTGGCCGACCTCGCCGTGCGCGGCGCGCTGAATCCGCACGTGACCCGTGCCTTCCCGCTTCAGGAGGCAGGCGCGGCGCTGCGCGCCGTCGAGGACGGGCACACCCTCGGCAAGATCGTGATCGAGGTGGGCGCGTGAGCGTCATAGCCGGCCCGGGCGTCGGCGAGCAGACCCCCGCTGACGCCCCGCACGTCCTCGACAACCCCGCCCTCGCCTCACTGACCGGCCCGCACGCCCGCTTCGCCGAGCGGCGCGGCCGGGTGCTGCGCTATCCCGTCGACGTGTCGCCCTGGCTGGCGCTGCCCGACGCACCGGACGCACGGGACTGGGCGGACCTTGCCGCGCTCGCCGGTCCCGGCGCGGAGATCCCGCTGCCGGGCTACCGGGGTGAGCTCCCGGACGGCTGGGAGATCACCTTCCGGGTCGAAGGCGTGCAGTTCGTGGACGACGGCCTGGCCGCCGCGCCGGACGCGGAGGCGGTCGCCCTCGGCCCGGCGGACGTCCCCGAGATGCTCGACCTCGTGGCCCGCACCCAGCCCGGCCCCTTCGAGCCGCGCACCATCGAACTCGGCACCTACCTCGGCATCCGCCGAGACGGCGCGCTGATCGCCATGGCGGGGGAGCGGCTGCACCCGCCGGGCTGGACCGAGATCAGCGCGGTCTGCACCGACCCGGCCTTCCGCGGCGAGGGCCTCGCCACCCGGCTCGTCCTCGCGGTCGCGCACGGCATACGGATGCGCGGCGAGACACCGTTCCTGCACACCGGCGCCCACAACACTCACGCGATCCGGCTGTACGAATCCCTGGGCTTCCGGCTGCGCCGGCGTACGGCCTTCCTCGCGGCCCGCGCCCCGGAGCGACTGGCGGACGACCGGGCCGCGGTGCCGGTGGCGTGACCGCCACGAGCGCGAGCGCCCGCGCCCGGTGACCTCGGGACAGGCGCCGCGAGCGGCGGGTCACGCGGGTCGGTCGGACCCGGTCTCGCCCGGACCCGCGTTGTACCGCTCCAGGTAGGCCGCGAAGCGCACCAGGTCCTCCTCCGGCCAGTCCGCCAGCCGCTCGCGGAACGCGGCCCGGCGGCTGCGGGTGACCTGGGCGAGGATCTCCCGGCCGGCTTCTGTCAGATGCAGCACCTGGACCCGGTGGTCCTCCGGGTCCAGGCGGCGCTCGATCAGCCCGGCCCGCTCCAGCGCGGACACCTGGCGGCTGACCGTGGACTTGTCGAGCGCGTAGTGCGCCGCCAGGTCCGTGGCCCGGCAGCCGTCGCGCTCCTCCAGATGGCCGAGCAGGGTGTACGACACCAGCGACAGCTCGGGGTGCATACGGCCCGCCGAGGCACGGGCCCGGCGGGCGAAGATGGTCATCTCGCGCTGGATCGTCTCGACGGCCGACTCCGCTGCGCTCACGGGAATACCTCCTCCGGCGTTCTAGTTGTATAGTACAACTTGAAATGGAAGTTGCATAAGCCAACCTTTGGAGGTCGCCCGCGATGAGGTCACCGGCACTGCGCCATGTGCTCACGCACCTGATCACCCCGCTGCTGATGTGCATAGGCATGGGGCTCGCATACATGGGTGCCTTCGTCACCCCCGAGCCGCACCACCTGCCGGTCGCCGTCGTCGGCACCACCCCGCAGGCGAAGGTCTTCGCCCAGTCGGTCAAGGACACCGCCGGGGACAAGCTCGACGTCCGCACGGTCGCCACCCGCGCCGACGCCGTCGGCCTGCTCAAGTCCCGCGCTGTGACCGGCGCCTATGTGCCGAGCGCACACACGCCCGAGCTGCTGGTGGCGAGCGCCGCCTCCGACATGGGCGCGACGGCCGTCGAGAAGGTGTTCACGCCGGTCGCCGCCAAGGAGGGCGTGCCGCTGAAGGTCACCGACGTGGCCGCGCCGGTCGCCGACGACCCCACCGGCCAGGGCCTGTTCTTCCTGCTGATCGCCCTCAGCATCGGCTCCTACGCCTCGGTCGCCGCCCTCGGTGCCGCGGGCGCCGGGCTCGCCATGCGGGTTCGGGCGCTGCTCGTGCTCGGCGTCTCCGCCGTGGTCAGCGGCATCGGCGCGCTGCTCGCAGGACCGGTCTTCCACCTCGCGCACCACGACCTCGCGGGCGTGTGGGGCATGGCCTGGCTGTACTCGGCCGGCATCCTCTTCATCGGCGTCGGCCTGCACACCTTCCTCAAGCGGTGGACGACGCTCACCATGATGGTGCTGTTCGTCATGCTCAACTTCACCAGCTCCGGCGGGTTGTTCCGCCCCGAGCTGCAGAACGGCTTCTTCGGCACCCTGCACGCCTTCTGGAACGGCGCCGGCTTCGTCGAGGGCATCCGCAGCCTGCTGTACTTCGGCGACGACGGCCTCGCACGCAACGTGTGGACCCTCGTGGTCTGGCTGCTGGTGGGCCTGGTGGTGACCGGCATCGCGGCCCTGTACGAGCGGCCCCGGAAGGCCCGGCACGCGGCCGGCCACGGCGAGCCCGCCGCGCAGACGGCTGCAGTGCCGATCCCCGCGCGGCCCGCTGAGCAGGAAGCCGCGGAAGAGATCGAAGAAGAGGTCGAGGAGACGGTCGGCGTCTGACCCGATACCGGCCAGGGACGGGTATCTGATCTGTCGTCGGCCACGGGCAGGGAGCGCGCCCGGCGCTGACGGGCGCGGCTCCCTGCCGGCGCGTCATCCCCTCATCGCATCCCTCGTCCCGCCGCCGACCCGATCGTCACCACCCGCGCCCACGCCGGCGGCACGTCCGGCCGGTAACCCGGATCGTTCTCGTCGTACGACCCACCGGCCCGCGGGAACAGCCCCACCACCGTCCGGCAGGCCGGCCGTGCCTCGGGCCACGGCGTCTGCCCGTCGGTCAGGACGACCACCACGTCGGGGCGCGTCCGCAGCGCCCGCGCGAACCCGGTGCGCAGATCCGTCCCGCCGCCGCCCACCAGCTCGATGCCCTCCGTCCGGCACAGCGGCTGCACGGTCCGGGCCGCGGCATCGCAGGACAGCACGGAGACCAGGTCCCGCCGGCCGCCCACGGCCCGGCAGATCGCGGCCACCTCCAGCAGCGCGCTGCCCAGTTCGGCGTCACTGACCGACCCCGACGTGTCGACGACCACGCACACCCGGGGCGGCCGGCGGCGCAGACTCGGCAGGACGACCCGGGGCAGCCCGGCCGAGCGCCGCGCCGGACGGCCGTAGTGGTAGTCCTCGCCCGCACCCGGTCCGGAGACTGCCGAGCGGAGCGCCGAGCCCAGCAACTGGCGCCATGGCTGCGGCGGATGGAACACCTCCTCCGCCCACCGCCGCCAGCCCTGCGGGGCGCTGCCCGGAGCGCCCCTGATGCCCTGCGCCACCCGGAACCGGATCGCGTCCCGCTCCTGTTCGCTCAGCCCGTGCGCGCCGTCCGGCCCCAGCTCCCACCCCCGGTCCAGCCCGTCGGCGCCGCTGCCGCAGTCCAGCCAGGCCAGCCGCTCCAGGCCCGGCCCGAGCCGGAACTGCCGCAGGTAGTCCTCCATCAACTCGCCTTCAGAAAGCCCCAGTCGGTGCGGTGTCACGCAGTCCTCGGGCCGCGCCAGCCCCTCGCCGTACACGTCGTCGTTGATCTCGCAGTCCGCGGCGATGTTCATCCGCAAGCGCTCCCCGGGACCGGTCAGCCGGTGCTCGCGGGCGTACCGGTCGCTGCGCCCGTGATGGTCGCGCAGCAGGTGGGCCACCTCGTGCACCCACACCGCGGCCAGCTCCGCCACCGGTGTGCGGTCCACGAACGCCGGGGACACATAGCAGCGCCAGTACCGGTCGACCCCCATCGTCGGCACCTCCCGCGACTCCACGGGCCGCAGCGCGAACAACGCCGTCGCCAGGTACGGGCGGACGCGGGCCGCGTGCAGCCGCGCGGCGAAGAGCTTGCCGAGGTCCAGTGCGCCCGGCGCCTCCGCCGTCATCGGCGGGCCCCGGTGGTGCGCGCTGCCCGACGAGCGGCCTCGTCGGCGCGCCGGGACAGCGACACCGCCCCGGCGAGCTGCTCGATCGCCGCCGGTACGGCCCAGTCCTCCCGGCGCAGGGAGGCCAGCGTGGTCGCCGGGACGACCACCACGTCCGGTGCCCCGGTCTCCATCGCCCGCACCAGCAAGGCCCAGGCGGCGTCCCAGCGAGCACGCTCCGGACGCCTGCGGACCGCGGCCACCACACCGTCCAGCACGGCCTGCCGCAGATCCCCGCGCTCGGGCAGCCCGGCACCCGCCGGGTCGGCGAGCAGCATCTCGGGATCGGGCAGGTCCATCCGGTCCAGGCTCGCCAGCAGCTCCAGCCCGGGACCGTCGCCCACGGTGCCCCGGACCAGCAGCGACAGCACGTCCCGGGACGATCCGGCGGCGGTCGCGAAGGCGATCAGCCGCAGCGTCGCCTCCCAGCTGCGCGGCGACGGCCAGGCGCCGCCCCGGCGGCTCTCGCCGTTCGGCAGCCGGTGGACCAGCCCCGGCCGCGCGACGAGGAACTCGCACACCACGCGCCGGGCGAACGCCACGGCCTCGGGCAGCCGTTCCGGGTCGAGCGCGGGCAGGGTCGCCCGCGGCCAGGTCCCGCCGAGGCCTCGTACGACGACGTCGTGGTCGTGCGCCCATTGCAGATGCACGAACCGGTTGGCCAGCGGCGGGCTCAGCTCCCAGCCGTCGGCCGCCGAGGAGCGCGGGTTGGCCGCGGCCACGATCCGCACCCCGGGCGGCAGCCGCAGGGCGCCGATCCGCCGCTCCAGCACGAGCCGCAGCAGGGCCGCCTGCACGGCCGGGGGAGCGGTGGACAGCTCGTCCAGGAACAGCAGCCCCCGCCCGGCCCGCACGAGCCGCACCGCCCAGTCGGGCGGGGCCATCGGCACGCCCTGCACAGCGGGGTCGTCGCCTACGACGGGCAGGCCGGAGAAGTCGGACGGCTCGTGGACGCTCGCGATCACGGTGGTCAGCGGCAGGTCCAGGGCGGTGGCGAGCTGGGTCAGCGCCGCCGTCTTGCCGATGCCGGGCTCACCCCACAGCAGCACCGGAAGATCGGCCGCCACGGCCAGGGTCAGCGCCTCCAGCTGGATATCGGCGCGGGGTTCGGTGGTGGTATCCCGCAGCAGGGTCAACAGAGCACCGGCAACGGCGAGTTGAGGGGCGTCCGGCCGGCCTGCCGGCAGGGTGTCGGAAGGGCACGAGGGCATGAAGGCATCACCTGAGGTGTGAAGTCGCGGGAAAGGAAAGGAGGTTCAGAGGAACTGAAAGGGAACGGGGGTTCAGAAGAAGGCGACCGTGCGGGCCTGGCTCCGGGTGGGGCGGCGGCTCCGGTCGGCGTGGCGGCTGCGGGTGGTGGAGGCGCTGCCGCCGGGGCCGGTCAGACCCGCCCGGTACAGCCCGTGGGCGATACGTCGCTCGGCGGCCGCCGCCAGCTCGTCCCGCAGCGGCCCCGCGCGCAGCACCGCACCGGGGCCCAGCAGCCCCTCGACCACGGCCAGGGCGCCGTCCGTGTCACCGTGGTCCAGCCGTTCCCGTACACCGGTGAGGCAGTCCGGACGCCGGTGCGCCTCGTCGATGACCCGCAGACAGGGCAGTGGCGGCCCGCCGAGCGCGACCAGCAGCTCCTCGCGGCGGATCTCGTCCGGCTCGTGGTCCAGCGGGACCAGGACGCCGTCGACCAGACCGAGCCGGTGCGTGGCTCCCCGGCACTCCACGAGCCGCGCCCGCGCCACCGGGTCCGCGTCCTCGCGGAGACCCTCCGCCCGGTGAGCGGGCGCCAGCGCGGCGGCGACCAGCGGATGCAGCCGGTCCGGCGTGAGCAGCCCGGCGCGCAGCAGTTCGAGGTCGGGCGGGACCCAGGTCGCCGCGTCGGGCAGCACCGGCACGGCGGAGAGACCACCCGGCGGAAGCCCGGCGGAGCCCCGAAGGCTCGCCGCACC
>NZ_CM002285.1:8661955-8680702 GCF_000497445.1 Streptomyces roseochromogenus subsp. oscitans DS 12.976
GTGCCGCGTCGGTCTTCGGACTCCGTTGCTGCGGCGCCATGCCCGCGCCCGGCCGCGCGCCGGTGTTCGGCCCCAGCCGCTCCACCCCCGCCCCGCCACTCGGCCCCGTCCGATGCCCCGCCGTGCCCCTGGCCCGCGACCACCCTCAGAACCAAGCGGCGCCTGCCGCCGAGCCGTACGGTGAACGGCGTGTCCGAACGGTCCTCGGCGTGCAGGAGGATCGCGGCCTCGGCCGCCCAGCGGGCGACGGCGCAGCCGAGGCCGGGCGGTGCGAGTCCCAGGGGATCGTGGTCCGGTGACCAGGGGCCGTCGGCGCCCGAACGTGCCCGTAGTTCCCCGGCCCGGCGGGCGTCCCACAGGTGCCGGTGCAGGTCGAGCCGGTAGCGCCGGTTCGGGTGTGGGTGCGGATGGCGGCCGGGCTCCGGCTGTGCCGGATCCCACACCCCGAGGCTGATCCGCTGGCCGGCGTCCGCCCAGGCGGGCGGCGTACGGGCCACGAGATGCAGGGGGCCGGCCCGGCCGGGCCGCTCGTACCGGGCCAGGGTGAGGGTCAGACCGGGGCGCAGCAGCCCGTGGGGCGCGATCCTGGGCATGTTCCAGCGCAGCAGGTCGGGTGCGAGTCCGCGGAGGTCGGCGCGGAGCCGGGCTGCGAGCTCCCGGCCGTGGGCGCGGGCTACGGAGCGCAGATCGAGGTCGACGTCGATCCGGGCCGCGGCGCAGGCACCGGCCCAGTCGCCGGCCGTACGGCGGCCGGTGACGAGCTCGATCATGGACGGTGGCACGGCGTACGTCCGTACGCGCAGCCACAAGGAGAGCCGGGATTCCCCGTACGCGGTGGAAGGGAGCATCAGCGCTCACCTTGCGCGGACGGGACCCCCAATCGCTGAGAGGCGTGAGTCATCATCGCGGGGAGCGTAGCCGCGCGCGGCGCGAGCCGTCATCTGATTTTTCGCGACTCCGACTTCTCCGGGCTCCAGCTTCTCCGCAACTCCACGCGGCCGGCGGGCTGTCGCGTCCGGCACCGGGTGCACGACCGTTGGGGTAAGGTTGCCGTCCGGTCGCGGACGGACGCGGCCCTGATCGCCGAGGAGGTGGGACCCATCACCGCAGTGTCAGCCGGGGTGCTCTCCCCTCAGAACGGCGCGGTGCACCGGCAGCGGTGACCGCAGGAGCGCCCGCAAGGTCTCGCGCTCCCGAAAGGCTCTCGGCCTCCATGCCCTCACCCTCCTCTTCCCTTTCCGCCATCGTCCGCACGCTGCGCGCCGCCGGGTGCGTCTTCGCCGAGGACGAGGCGGAGTTGATCCTCGCCACCGCCCGCACCGCCGGGGAAGTGACCTCGATGGTGGACCGGCGCGTCGCCGGACTCCCGCTCGAACAGGTCCTCGGCTGGGCCCGGTTCCACGGACTGCGCGTGGGGATGGAGCCCGGCGTGTTCGTCCCCCGCCGCCGTACCGAATTCCTGATCGACCAGGCGCTGGCCCAAGCGCCGCGGGCGACCGTGGTCGTCGACCTGTGCTGCGGCTCCGGCGCCCTCGGCGCGGCCCTCGCCGCCGCCCTGGAGGGCGCCGAGGTGCACGCCGCCGACATCGACCCCGCCGCCGTACGCTGTGCCGGGCGCAACCTCGCCCCGTACGGCGGCCTGGCTCACGAGGGCGACCTCTACGACGCGCTGCCCGACGCCCTGCGCGGCCGTGTCGGCATCCTCACCGCCAACGTGCCCTACGTCCCTACCGCCGACCTGCCCCTGCTGCCGGCGGAGGCCCGCGACCACGAACCCCGCGTCGCCCTGGACGGCGGCGCGGACGGCCTGGACGTGCTGCGCCGGGTGGCCGCCGGGGCCGCCGAGTGGCTGGCACCGGGCGGCTGTCTGCTGACCGAGACCAGCGAACGCCAGGCCCCGGCCGCCGTACGAGCCTTCACCGACGCGGGTCTGACGGCTCGTCTGGCGGTGTCGGAGGAGCTGTACGCGCACGTCGTGATCGGCGTACGGCCGTGATCACTGAGGCAGGTGCTGTGCCCTGGCGATGAGCAGGGCGACGTCGTCGTGGTTGTCGGGGTGGTGCAGGGTGCGCAGGAGGAGGTCGCAGGTCTCCTCCAGGGGGCGGGCCGGGTCGTCGAGCAGGGACAGCAGGAAGTCCAGGCGTTCGTCCAGGGAGTGGCAGCGGGTCTCCACCAGCCCGTCGGTGTAGAAGACCAGTTCGTCGCCGGGCTCGAAGTCGACGGTGACGGTGGAGAATCCGACCCCGCCCACGCCCAGCGGCACCCCGGTGGGCAGGTCGAGCAGTTCCGGCGGCCGGCCCTGGCGGACCCGGGCCGGCGGCAGATGGCCGGCGTTGGCGATCCGGCACTGCCGCAGATGCGGATCGTGGACGGCGTACACACAGGTCGCGATGGAGTGGTCCAGGTCCGAGGTCGTCTTGTCCAGGTGCTCCAGCAGCCGCGCCGGGTCGAGGTCGAGGGCGGCCAGCGTGGTCGTCGCCGTGCGCAGCCGGCCCATGGTCGCGGCCGCGCTTATCCCGCTGCCCATCACATCGCCCACCACGAGCGCGGTCTTGCCGCCCCCCAGCGGGATGACGTCGAACCAGTCTCCGCCGACCTCGCTGGTGGCACCGGCGGGCTGATAGCGGGAGGCCACCTCCAGAGCCGTCGTGACCGGCGGACTGCTGGGCAGCAGACTGCGCTGCAGCGTGAGGGCGGTGTTGCGGGCGTTCTGGTACCAGCGCGCGTTGTCGATCTGCACGGCCGCGCGGGAGGCCAGCTCCCGGGCGAGCAGTACGTCGTCCTCGCCGAACGGCTCCGGATTGCGGGTGCGTTTGAGGTCCAGGGCGCCGAGCACCTCGCCGCGCGCGATCAGCGGCACCGCGAGATACGAGTGCAGTCCCGCCCGGGCCAGCAGGTCGGCCGCCTCGGCGGAGCGGGCGATGAGCGGCAGGTCCGCGTCCTTCACCTGCGGCACCAGCACCGCCTCGCCCGAGCGCACGCACTCGGTGACCAGACGGTCGGGGGCATAGCGGGCGATCAGGCCGGGCGGGTCGGCGGCCCGTACGGCGTCGGAGTCGTCCTGCGGCCGCACCGCGAGGGCCCGGATCACCGCCGCCTCCGACGGGCCGAGCGTGCTGGGCCGGCCCTCCACCACCGAGTCCAGCAGGTCCACCGCGGCCACGTCGGCGAGTTCCGGTACCGCTACCTCGGCCAACTCGCAGGCGGTGCGGTCCAGTTCGAGCGTCGTACCGATCCGGGCGGAGGCATCGGCGATGACCGCGAGCCGGCTCCGGGCAGCCTCCGCCTGCAGGGCGGCCCGGTGCTGCTCGGTGATGTCGACCACCGTGACCGCGACACCGAGCACATTGCCCATGGCGTCCTCGAGCCGGTACAGCGAGTGCGCCCAGGTGTGGTCCTCGTCCGGATCGGCGGGGGTACGGCCCACCAGCGTGTTGTCGATCACCGGCACACCGGTGTCCAGCACTCGCCGGGCGTCGGCCAGCATGGGCTCGGAGTTCAGCCTGGGGAGCACCTCGCGCAGGGTCCGTCCCATGTGCTCGGCGGCCGGCACCCCGTTGATCTTCTCCAGGGCCGGGTTGACCGAGACGTACCGCAGCCCGGTGTCCAGGACGGCGTATCCGATCGGCGACTGCTTCACCATCCGCTCGGACAGCGCCACGTCCTGCTCCAGCCGCCGTACGGTCGACTGGTCGGCGGCGAGTCCCAGCGCGTACACGTCACCGCGGTCGTCCAGCAGCCGCATGTTGCGGAACTCCACCAGACGGGTGCTGCCGTCCTTGTGCCGGATCGGGAAGCCGCCCGCCCAGCTCTGCCCGGTGCGCATCACATCGGCGAAGAGCTTGCCGACCAGCTCCCAGTGCCGCTCGTGGACCATGAGCCGGGCGGCGTACTGGCCGAGGGCCTCCCGCGCGCTGTAGCCGAACAGCTCCTCCGCCTGCGGGCTCCACAGCACGATCCGGCCGGTGGTGTCCAGCACCACCGAAGCCACGCCCAGCACGTCGAGCAGACCCCCGGGCCGCACCGGTCCGAGCACGGGCTCACCGCGCTCCGGCACCGGAGCCTCGGCTGCACTCATGCCCTGCACCGCCTTCGCCCGTCCGCATGACACGTCGGCCCCGTGCCGACTCCCCTTGATCCCACGCGCTCAATCCCGACTCTCCGACGCCTCGCCGGTTACCTCCACCATCTCTCACCCCAGCGGTGCACGTCCGCCGAAGCCGGCTCGCCGGGGCCGGACTCCCTTCCCGGACATCCTGCACGCCCGTTCGGCGGACCGGGAGAGTTCACGCTCATGTTGCCGGATTGGTCTGTACATGACTATCACGCCACGCCAGACTGTCCGCCGACCGAGTGTCACCGCCCAACCGCCCTGTGTCCCCATCGCCCGTCTGAGGAGTCGGCCATGCCCGCGTTCGCCCGGCAACGTTGTCACGCAGTTCTCGCCGGACTCGTCACCCTCGCCACCGCCGCCGTCGTGTCCCTCGCCGCACCCGTGCCCGCCTCCGCGGCCGACACCTGGACCGAGACCGGCTCCGACCGCGCCGACCCGCTCACCGAGAGCCAGGGGCTGACCTCCGTCGAGGTCCCGGCGAACAGCCCCAACCGCTACACCGGTATCGGCACCATCCCCCTCAGCGTCTCCAGCCGCGGCTGGAACCACGTCGGCGACCCCGACGCCTCGTACAACGGCTACTACATCGAGCCCTACCAGCAGGATTCCGGCAACTCGAAGATGTACCGGGTACAGGCGCCCGACGGCACCTGGTCGGAGTACGTCCACACGCTGAGCCCCGGCGAGGCCCTGAACAACTCCTGGGACGCGATCTCGCCCGACGGCCAGTGGATGCTCTCCGGCGAGTGGGGCACCATGAACCGCCTGCTGGTCTTCCCGACCCCCGGCGTCAACCCGGGCACCTCGCCCTCGGCGAACCTCCCGCAGGTCTCGAACGTCAACCTGGACCACGCCGTCCGTGACGTCCAGGGCTGTGACTTCTCCGGTCCCACCACGCTGCTGTGCTCCTCCGACGACCCGGACGGCAGCCTCTTCGGCATGACCAAGCCGCTGCTCCAGATCGACCTGTCGGCCCCGCCGAACGGCTCCGGGGACGTCACCGGCCATGTCACGGCCCTGCGTCAGCTGCCGCTGCGCAGCTCCTGCTCCGGCACCTTCGAGGTGGAGGGCATCGACTACGACCGCCGTACCGGCATCCTGCGCGTGATCGTGATGTCGCCCGGCTTCTGCATCCTGACCGACAGCAAGACGTACAAGTTCTCACGCGGCTGAGGTGTGCCGGCCGGCCGGTGGTGCTTTGCTGGGGATGGACGCGGTCCGGCGGGGTGCGCCGGTCCACCGCGGCGCGGCCACGAAAGGAGCGGTCAATGGAACACACGGCACGGTCGCATCCGGAAACCGTCATGGTGGAGATCAGCGGTTCCAAGGAGGACGCCCGCCTCGTCTTCGACGCGCTGAACACCTGCTTCGCGTCCGATCGGAGCCCGGACGAGATCCCGCAGCAGCTCCACGAGGTCCGGCCGATGGTGTGGCTCGGCACGTACGACGTCGCGGAGGAGCATGGGCCGCACTGCCCGCCGGTCCACCTCGGTGCATCCGTCCAGGCGGACGTGCAGGGCGGCTACTGGGCTGTGGACCGGTTCCGGCACACCCTGGACTCGCTGTTCACCGTGGAGGAGACCTGCACGGCCTCGGGCGACCAGGAGCGGGACCTCCATCTGCTGCTGCAGAGCCGCTGACCCGCATCCGTCCTACGGCAGCGCCCCGGCCGGCTCCGCGTCGGCCGGGGCGTACTGCGCCTCGCCGTCGCCGAAGGACCAGTCGACGGACGTGTTCTCGGTGACGGTGACGACCACGTTGTGCGGCTCGGTTCCGGCGCGCTCGTGCACCAGCTCGGCGATCCGCCGGTACAGCGCGCGTTTCTGCTCCGGGGGGCGCCCGGAGCGCATCGTGACGGCCACGAACACCACCGCATCGTCCTTGCGCAGGCCCAGGTAGTCGTCGTAACGCAGGGTGCTGGTGACGCCGTCGTGACCGGTCAGCACCTGGAAACGGTCGTCGGGCGGCACGCCGAGCGTCTCCACCAGGGCGTCCTGGACGGCCCGGCCGAGCGCGTCGAGCCGGGCGGGGTCGGTGCCGAGCGTGTCTATCCGGACGAAGGGCATGGCGAGGCGTCCTTTCGGAGCGGGTGTGGTCGGTTCCGTATGTACATACTAGTAGGTACAGAGTGGCTGGTGTCACCCTCCAGCGGTTGTGCAACTAGTTGCATAAACGGGGGGGCTTCCTCTACAACAAGAGGCGACGACACCGCGCACGGAGGGCCCGATGAGCCGTTACCCGCACCTGATGAGCCCGCTCGACCTGGGCTTCACCACCCTGCCCAACCGCGTCCTCATGGGCTCCATGCACGTCGGCCTGGAGGAGGCCGAGCGCGGCTTCGAGCGGATGGCGGCCTTCTACGCGGCCCGTGCACGCGGCGGCGTGGGCCTCATCGTCACAGGCGGCATCGCGCCCAACGACGAGGGCCGGCCGTACGAGGGCGGCGCCAAGCTCACCACCGAGGCGGAGGCCGAGCAACACAAGGCCGTCACCGGCGCCGTGCACCGCGAGGGCGGCCGGATCGCGCTGCAGATCCTGCACTTCGGGCGGTACGCCTACCATCAGGACCTCGTCGCGCCGAGCCCGCTGCAGGCGCCGATCAGTCCCTTCGTGCCGCGCGAGCTGACCGACGCCGACATCGAGCGCACCATCGACGACTACGCCCGCACCGCCCGCCTCGCCCGGCAGGCCGGCTACGACGGTGTGGAGATCATGGGCTCCGAGGGCTATCTCATCAACGAGTTCATCGCCGCTCGCACCAACCAGCGCACCGACCGCTGGGGCGGCTCGTACGAGAACCGGATGCGCTTCCCCGTCGAGATCGTCAAGCGGGTGCGCGAGGCCGTCGGCGAGGACTTCATCGTCATCTACCGGCTCTCCATGCTGGATCTGGTCCCGGGCGGCTCCTCGCTGGCGGAGGTGATCGCCCTCGGCAAGGCGGTCGAGGCCGCCGGGGCGACGATCATCAACACCGGCATCGGCTGGCACGAGGCCCGTATCCCGACCATCGCCACCTCGGTTCCGCGCGGCGCCTACACCTGGGTCACCAAGAAGCTCATGGGCGAGGTGTCCGTGCCGCTGGTGACCACCAACCGCATCAACACCCCCGAGCTGGCGGAGGAGTTGCTCGCCGAGGGCTGTGCCGACATGGTGTCGATGGCCCGGCCGATGCTCGCCGATCCGGACTTCGTCGCCAAGGCCGCCGCCGGGACGCCGGAGGCCATCAACACCTGCATCGGCTGCAACCAGGCCTGCCTCGACCACACCTTCAGCGGCCAGATCACCTCCTGCCTGGTCAACCCGCGCGCCTGCCACGAGACCGAGCTGGTGCTCTCGCCGACCCGGCTGAAGAAGCGCGTCGCGGTCGTCGGCGCCGGCCCGGCCGGACTCGCCTGCGCGGTCTCCGCCGCCGAACGCGGCCACGAGGTCACGCTCTTCGACGCCGCGAGCGAGGTCGGCGGCCAGCTCAACGTGGCCCGCAAGGTCCCCGGCAAGCAGGAGTTCGACGAGACGCTGCGTTACTTCCGCCACCAGCTCGGCGCGCACGGCGTCGACGTACGCCTCGGCAGCTGGGTCACCGCGGCCGACCTGGACGGTTACGACGAGGTCGTCGTCGCCACCGGCGTCACCCCGCGCACCCCGGACATCCCGGGCGTCGACCACCCCCGCGTCCTCGGCTACCTCGACGTGCTGCAGGGCGGCGCCCCCGTCGGCGACCGGGTCGCCGTACTGGGCGCCGGCGGTATCGGCTTCGATGTCGCCGAGTACCTCACCGACGGCGGCGACAAGGCCAGCGAGGACCCGCGGACGTACTTCCGCGCCTGGGGTGTCGACATGGACTACCAGGAGCCGGGCGGCCTCGCCGCACCGCAGCGGCCCGCTCCGCCGCGCCAGGTCCATCTGCTCCAGCGCAAGACCACCAAGGTCGGCGCGGGCCTCGGCAAGACCACCGGCTGGATCCACCGCGCCGAGCTGAAGCACCGCGGCGTGACCATGGTCCCGGGCGTGCGCTACGACCGGATCGACGACGCCGGCCTGCACATCACCGTCGGCGAGGAGAGCACGGTCCTGGAGGTCGACACGGTGGTCCTGTGCACCGGCCAGGAACCGCGCCGGGACCTGTACGACGAGCTGGCCGCCGCCGGGCGCAGCGTCCATCTGATCGGCGGCGCGGACGTCGCGGCCGAACTGGACGCCAAGCGGGCCATCAAGCAGGGCACCGAGCTGGCGGCGACGCTGTAGGGCGCCTGCCGCACCTCCCTAGGATGAGTCCATGTCACTCCCGCACGCGATCCTCACCGCCCTGCTGGAAAAGCCGTCGTCGGGACTGGAACTGACCCGCCGGTTCGACAAGTCGATCGGCTACTTCTGGTCCGCGACGCACCAGCAGATCTATCGCGAGCTGGGGAGACTGGAGGCCGAGGGGCTCATCCGCACGCTGCCGTCGCAGCAGCCGGCCCGCGGGCAGAAGAAGAGCTACGAGGTCCTGCCCGCGGGCCGCGCCGAACTGGCCCGCTGGACCGCCGCCGCACAGGACCCGAAGCCCCAGCGGGACGTGCTCCTGCTGCGGCTGCGGGCTTCGGCGGTGGTCGGCACGGCGGGCCTGGAAGCGGATCTGCGCCGCCATCTGGAGCTGCACCGGCGGCAGTTGGCCGAGTACCAGGAGATCGAGAAGCGTGACTTCCCGCCGGACCGGGGCGCCCCCGAGGACCGGCTGCGCCACCTCGTGCTGCGGGCCGGCATCGACCTGGAGACCTTCTGGACCCAGTGGCTCACCCACGCCCTTGCGGAGTTCTCCGCACTGCCCGACACCGACTGAGCCCCGCGCTCACAGCAGTTCGGAGTCCGGTACGGCGGTTCGGAGTCGGGTACGGCCGTTCAGAGCCGGTACGGCTTCGAACGGCGGTGCAGACACCACCCCGTGGCGATCATTCCGGTGCTCAGCAGCGCGGCGCCGGTGCCCAGCGTCAGCGGCCCGTGGTCGCGGGCGGCGCCGCCCAGGCCGCCCAGCACCCCACGGGAGGGCGCCGCCGAGGACGTCGACGAGATCGTGGGCGCCGAGGAGGCCTGGCCCGAGGACGCGTGCCCCGAGGACGTCTGTTCCGAAGACGTGTGCCCCGCGGGCGTGACGTTCACCGCCTGGGCGCCCGCCGCGCTGCCGCTGGAGCAGATCACGACCACGGCGTACGTTCCCGGGCTCACCCCTGTCCAGGCCGCGGACTGGCTGACGGACGTGCCCGCCAGGGCCGACTGCCGGCCCTGTGCGAAGTTCGCCTGCCGGCTGGTGAGCAGGGCCGCTCTGCCCCAGCTGCCGTTGATCCGGATGCACGCGCTCGTGACCACCGAGACGGTGGACCCGGAGGTGCTGACGGAGATGCCCGAGGCCGCGGCGGACGGCCCGGCGAGGGAGGTCGGCAGCGCAGCGGCGGCCGCAAGGGCCAGACCGGAGCGGACGAGGAGTCGCGAGGTGTGCATGGGCTGGCCTCCGGCGGCACGGTCGGCGGTACGTCCCATGCGCCGCCGGGGGTCGGGAAACGTCCGTGCTGCCTGGGCAGCAGCCAACGTGGCCGGGGGTGGGCCCGCACCCGGGAGACACCCGGCCAGGTGACGATTTCCTTCGACCGGCGCAGGGCGGAACGCCGTCGGGTTGCGCCCGTCAGCCGCCTGTGGTCACCGTCCGCTCCGCCGACCAGCCGCCCCAGGTGCCGTCGGGCAGCCGGGCCCGCAGCCGCACCCGGTGTTTCTCTCCCGCGCTCCGGCCGACGTAGAAGCTGTAGCTCGCCCGGCCGGGCGGGGGCGTGCCGCCCCAGACCAGTGAGGTGGCCGAGGTGCCGTCCAGCTGGATCCCGTACTCGGTGATCACTCCGTCCACCTGCGGCGGGTCCCAGGACAGGTCGATGTAGCAGGCCCCGTCGGCCCGGTGGGTCCGCGCGGTGAACCCCGTGGGCGCGGTGCTGCGGCCGTCGTCGCTGCCCGGGGTGGTGAGGCGGACCGGGGCGCTCGCGGGGGAGAGGTTGCCGGCGGCGTCGCGGGCCCGCACCGTGAAGACGTAGCCGGTGCCCGGGCGCAGCCCGGTGACCACGGTCGCGGTCTGGTTCCCGCCGACGCTGTGGATCTTCGCCCCGCCCTGGTACACGTCGTACGACACCACACCCCGGTCGTCCCGGGACGCGCCCCAGGACAGCTGGACCTCCCGGCTGCCGACGGCCCGCCCGGCGGGTGTCGACGGCCGGGTCGGTGCCGAGCGGTCCGCCGCCACCATGGCCGGTGTCCGCGCCCGCACCGCCCGGCTGGGCGGGCCGAGCCGGCCCTCGGTGTCCCGGGCTCGCACGGTGAAGGCATACATGGTCGACGGCCTGAGCCTGGTGACGTCCACCATGTGCTGCGAACCCGGCACTTCCTCGACCTTCGTGGTGCCGCGATATACCTCATAGAGACGGATACCCGGGGTGTCCGGCACCTCGTTCCACATCACATGCACGCTCGTGGCACTGCCCGCCTGCGCGGTGACCCCGGTCGGCGCACCGGGCGCCCGGCCTTCGTCGCCGTCGGCCCGGCCCCAGCCGCAGGACGCGACCAGCAACAGGGCCCCGCAGACCGGTAGGAGCGGCCAGGCAACGCGTCGCAAGGCTCCGCCTCCCCGGGGACGGTGGCATAGGCATCACGTAAAAGTCCGGACCAATATGGCGCGGTGGGTGCGGCGTCGGCAAGAGGGCCGCGTGGGTCCCCGGTTGACGGTCCGCGTCCTTGGCCGGTGCGAGGCCTCATGGTGGTGACCATCTCCGGACGTTACGTATGCTGAGGCTCCCTACGGCTGAACTACCCGAGAAAACAGGGCAGTTCATGCCTGTGGCGCGGACACGCTGTCGTCGCCGATCCCGCGCCGGCGCGGGCGGCCGGGGGATCCGGACCGGCTTCGGCCCGGATCCCCCGGCCCCTGTTGTCGCTGTGCTGCCACTGCTCCCACTTCATCTGCTAATAGAATTAGTCTTGTTGTCCCTCACGGGGTGTCAGAAGCGTGCTCCATCCGGCCTCTTCGGAGCGGCCCGGACGCCCGATGGCGCCGATGCGCACCAGAGTGGGCGGGATGTCCGCCCCGCAGGGGCCGGACATCGCGTCCTGTCCCCGACGAGAGGCCCTTTGTCGTGCGTGTCCCCGCCCTGACGCTGGCCGCGGCCGGTGCCACCCTGCTCGCCCCGGCCGCGCTGCCCGTCCCGGCCGCCGCCGCTCATCCCCGGGACCGGCCCGCGGCCCGCAGCGAAGGCGGCGTCGCCGCCGCCGACTTGCTGGCCCGGCTGAGCGATTGCCAGGAGATCTCCCACGGCCGGTACAGCACCGACGAGGGCAGCCCCGCGAACGTACCCGTCTGCGGAACCCAGGACGCCGTCTTCTGGAAGGCCGACCTGGACATCGACTGCGACGGACAGCCCGGCGCCCGCTGCAACCCCAGTACCGACCCGCAGTTCGCCCCGACGACCGCCTACCAGCAGTCCGACGGCCGCTATCTGAACGCCGAGACCCTGCCCTACATCGTCGTCCCGGCCCCGAGCCCCATCTGGAACCCCGAAGCGGACGGCGTGCGGGGCGGATCCGTGGCCGCCGTCGTCTACCGGGACCAGGTGCAGTACGCCGTGGTCGGCGACACCGGCCCCGGCGACGTCATCGGCGAGGCCTCGTACGCCACCGCCCAGGGCCTCGGCCTGCGGCCCGACCCGAACGGCGGCGGAGCGCCCTCCGATGTCACCTACATCGTCTTCAAGAACTCCCGCGTGGACCCCATCGAGGACCACCCGGCGGCGGTGGCCGAAGGGGAGCGGCTGGCCAGGGCGTTCGTCGCGCGGCAATGACCAGCAGGACCCCGTGGCCGTCACACCTTGCGGTAGCCGTACGCCTCCGTCGCCGCTGCCTCGACCGCGTCCAGGTCGGCACCGGTGGCGGCGGTGACCACCGCGGCCACCGCGCCCTCCAGGAACGGCGCGTCCACCAGCCGTGTGCCGTCCGGCAGTTCGTCGCCCTCGGCGAGCAGCGCCTTCACGGTGAGCACGGCACTGCCGAGGTCGGTGAGCACCGCGACGCCGACGCCCCGGTCCACCGCGGCCGCAGCCGCGGAGATCAGCTCGGCGCTGGTGCCGAGCCCGCCGCCCTCGGTGCCTCCCGCCGGGGCCACGGGCACCGCCGGGGCCCCGCCCGCCAGCCCCTTCGCCAGCTCGGCGACCGAAGCGGCCACCTCCGCGCTGTGCGACACCAGTACGATCCCGACCAGCTTCTCGCTCACCGTCAGCCCTCCGCCGCTTCTTCGAGCGCGGCGATCAGCAGCGCCGACGAAGTCGCCCCGGGGTCCTGGTGGCCGATGCTGCGCGCGCCGAGATAACTCGCCCGTCCCTTGCGGGCCTGCAGCGGGATGGTGGCCACCGCGCCCTCCTCGGCGGCGGCCCGCGCGGCGGCGAAGCCGTCGGCGAGCGCGTCCACGGCCGGCACCAGAGCGTCGATCATGGTCTTGTCGCCGGGGGCCGCCCCGCCGAGCGCCATCACCCCGTCCACGCCCGAGCGCAGCGCCTCGGCCAGCTGATCCGCACCGACCTCGGGGGCATCGCCGAGTGCCTTGCCGGTCCGGCGCAGCAGCGTGCCGTACAACGGCCCGGACGCGCCGCCGACGGTCGAGATGAGCTGCCGGCCGGCGAGGGTCAGCACGGCGCCCGGGGTGCCCGGCGCCTCCTTCTCCAGGGCCGCCGTCACGGCCCTGAAGCCGCGCTGCAGATTGCTGCCGTGATCGGCGTCCCCGATGGGCGAGTCGAGGGCGGTCAGGTGCTCCGCCTCACGGTCGACGGACGCGGCGGTCGCCGCCATCCAACGGCGGAAGAAGTCGGCGTCGAGCACTGGATCTCCTTGCGTGACAGGGGTGTTGACCGGCGTGGTACGGGTGTCGCCTCGTGCGCCGTATCACATCCCCCAGCGCAGCGCCGGGGTCTTCACCGGCGCGTCCCACAGCCGCAGGAGTTCCTCGTCGACCTGGCAGAGCGTCACCGAGGCACCCGCCATGTCCAGCGACGTGACGTAGTTGCCGACGAGCGTGCGGGCCACGGCCACCTCGCGCTCGCGCAACACCCGCTGCACCTCGGCGTTGAAGCCGAACAGCTCCAGCAGCGGGGTGGCGCCCATGCCGTTGACCAGCACCAGCACGGGGTTGCGCGGCGGCAAGTCCTCCAGGAGCGCGTTCACCGCGAAGTCGGCGATCTCCCCGGAGGTCATCATCGCCCGCCGCTCGCGGCCCGGCTCGCCGTGGATGCCGATGCCCAACTCCAGCTCGCCGTCCGGCAGATCGAAGGTCGGGGTGCCCTTCGCCGGCGTCGTACAGGCGCTGAGAGCCACGCCGAAGCTGCGCGAGTTCTCGTTCACCTGACGGCCGATGGCCTCGACCCGTTCCAGCGGCTGCCCCTCGGCGGCCGCGGCGCCCGCGATCTTCTCCACGAACAGGGTCGCGCCGGTGCCGCGCCGGCCCGCCGTGTAGAGGCTGTCGGTGACCGCCACGTCGTCGTTCACCAGCACCTTGGCGACCTGGATGCCCTCGTCCTCGGCCAGTTCGGCCGCCATGTCGAAGTTCAGTACGTCACCGGTGTAGTTCTTCACGACGAACAGCACCCCGGCTCCGCTGTCCACGGCGGCCGCGGCACGTGCCATCTGGTCCGGCACCGGTGAGGTGAACACCTCGCCGGGACACGCGGCGGAGAGCATGCCCGGGCCGACGAACCCGCCGTGCAGCGGCTCGTGCCCCGACCCGCCGCCGGACACCAGCGCGACCTGCCCGGCCACCGGAGCGTCCCGGCGGACGATCACCCGGTTCTCCACGTCCACGGTCAGGTCGGGATACGCGGCCGCCATCCCGCGCAGCGCGTCCGCCACAACGGTCTCGGGCACGTTGATGAGCATCTTCATGCGTATCTCCTAGCACGCTTAGTAGGCGAGTTGGCCGGCGAGTCCCCGACCGGTGACTTCCCGGTCATCGGGTCCCCTGGGGTCGCCTCGGGCGGGTGGACGGAAGCCTCGCTCATCAGTATCGGCCTTGCGGCAGCGAAGGTCATGTGTGCCGCGGCTTCCCGTTCGCGGCGCGGGTGCGTGTACCCGGTGAAGCGGACGGTGTGGGGTACCCGGGAACAACGGGAACCGAGGACGACCAGGGAGTACGACCAGGAAGGAGAGTCGACCGATCATGCGTATCGCGTTTCTGACAGCGCCCGAAGGCGTCGAACAGGTGGAGCTCACCGAGCCCTGGCAGGCGGCTCTCGCCGCCGGACACGATCCGATGCTGGTGTCGACCAAGTCCGGGAAGGTGCAGGCCTTCCACCACCTCGACAAGGCGGACACGTTCACGGTGGACCAGGTCGTCGGCGACGTGTCCGCGGACTCCTTCGGCGGCCTGGTGCTGCCGGGCGGGGTCGCCAACCCGGACTTCCTGCGGATGAACGACAAGGCTGTCGCGTTCGTGAAGGGCTTCTTCGACTCGGGGCGGCCGGTCGCCGCGATCTGTCACGCGCCCTGGACGCTGGTCGAGGCCGACGCGGTCCGGGGCCGGACGCTGACCTCGTGGCCGAGCCTGCGGACCGACATCCGCAACGCGGGCGGCACCTGGGTCGACGAGCAGGTCACCATCTGCGACCACGGCCCCAACACGCTGGTCACCAGCCGCAAGCCGGGCGATCTGAAGGCGTTCTGCGAGGCGTACCTGGACGTGTTCGAGAAGGAGGCGGCGCGGTGACGAGCAGGGCTCCCGCTCCCAAGGACGAACAGCAGAGACGTCACGGCAAGCCCTTCGCGGGAACCGGCGTGGCCGCTCCACTTGCTCCGACGGCATTCTCCGGTGAACTCGGCAGGAGATGAACGCCATGGCCGGGACAGGAACCGCGGTCCAAGACGGACAGCACGGCCAGGGACATGACGCGACACCCTTCCTCCCGGGCCCGCGCGCGGGCCTGCCCGGGCTGCGGAAGGCGGCCGCGCGGTGTCAGGGCTGCCCGCTGTACCGGGCGGCGACCCAGACGGTGTTCGGTGAAGGCGACCCGGACGCACGCGTCCTGCTCCTCGGCGAGCAGCCCGGGGACCAGGAGGACCGGCAGGGCAGACCGTTCGTCGGCCCCGCGGGCAAGGTGCTGAGGCGAGCCCTCGCGGACGCGGGCATCGATCCGGAACGGGTCTATGTCACCAACGTGGTCAAGCACTTCAAGTTCACGATTGCCGAAGGCCGTAAACGCCGTATCCACAAGGCTCCGACCCTGCGCGAGATGACGGCCTGCCGGCCCTGGCTGGAGGCCGAACTGCGGGTCGTGTCACCCGAGGTGATCGTCGCGCTCGGCGGGACGGCGGGCAAGGCTCTGCTCGGCCCGGGCTTCCGGGTGACGGAGCAGCGCGGCGCCCTGCTGCCTTGGCCCGGCCTCGACGAGACCGGCGACGCGGCCGGGACGGGCGGGGCCGACAAGGCCATCAGCGGGCTGGTGGCCACCATCCACCCGTCCGCCGTCCTGCGCGCCGACGACCGTACGGCGGTCTACGACGGCCTGGTCGCCGATCTGCGTCTCGTGGCGGACGTCCTCGCGGACGGCGCGGACGGCGATCGACGCGCCCGGGGAGCCGAGGGCCGGACACCATCCAGATGATCACGCCGCGGTGTGGCCTTGGAGGGCCTTGATCAGCTCGCCGCGGTTCATCTTCGACCGGCCCCTGATGTCCGCCTCGGCCGCCCGCTCACAGAGCTCGTCTTTCGAGAGCGACGAGAGGGACGAGAGCGACGGGAGGGACCAGAGGGGTGAGAGCGACGAGAGGGGCGAGAGGGTGAGGAGCGCGCCCCGGTGTCGTCTCGTCGCGCCGGTCGGGCGGCAGGTCCGGTACGGCGCCGGGATCGTGTACTCGTCCGCGCGTTCCAGCGCGGTCCGCAGCAGCTGATACACCTTCAGGTACTCCTTGTCCCGTGGGGCGACACAGTACGTGCGGCCGAAGTGGACGGATCCGATGCCGGGAGGTAAGCGTGCTCCTCGCGCATCAGCTGAGCCATCCGCCCGTCCAGGGCCTCCAGTTGGGCGGGCGAACAGCGTTCCAGCAGCCGGGGTACGTCGTAGGCGGCGCGGCAGATGTCGTCGTAACCGAGGACGAGCAGGGACTGGCGCGCGGCACCGGGACGAGGCCGGGTTCGGCACGCGGCACGGTCACCCGGACCGGCCAGGCTCGTACCTTCTCCGTGCGACAGGACAGGGGCCCCTGAACCGTGCACACCTCGATCGCACGGACGCCGGCCTCGACATCGCGCGGAACCACGACGCCGATCGGCGCCCGCCGGTAGTTGGAGCCGTCCGTGAAGCAGGCGCCCTGGTGCCCGGGTCGAAGCGGACCTCGGCGTCGGTCTCCCGGCGCAGAGCCGCGACCGGCCCGGCCTCGTCCACGGGGGCTGCGCGTTCCTCGCCCGCACGAGGAGTCCCGGCCAGGGTCAGGCCAGTACTCCTGCGGAGGCCATGAGGATCGTGGAGCGAGCCTGATGCCGGCGCTCGTAGTCCAGCACCCGCCGGGTGACCCGCTCTGAGGCCTCACCGAGGCGCTTGCGGATCTCGTCCTCGTGCATGCCGTCGTAACCGGGCCACGGCTCGGGTCCGAGCAGGTCCGCGATCCTGCCGAGGATCGTGGGACGTGCCGCGTGAGAACGCTCGTAGGCGCCGACCGTGGCGAGATCCGTCTGGGGCAGCTGCGGCAGCCGGTCGAGGATCATCCCGGCGCTGAGCCGCCGGTAGTCGGAGATCGGCAGTTCCGCTTCCGACATGAGGGCTCCGTCCGGCGTACCCCGGAGCCGGTCCGCTCCCGGCATGCGCTCGGCCGTTTCCCGTAGCCAGCGGCTCCATTCGCGCAGCGCGCGGGCGGCGCCGACGACGGCCGGGCGCTCGGCGGCCAAGACCGCCGCCTCGGCATGCCGCTCCAGGCTGTTGCCGATCTCTTCCAGCGTCTCCTCGCCGTCGTGGCGAATCGAGCGCAGCAGATCCGAGCTGATGGCGTCCTGCGCCTTTTCGGCGATCCGCTCGGCTGCGCGGCAGACCGCCACCCCGAGGGCGGTGACCGCGTACTCGTCCTGGGCGTTCCTGAGCATCTGCTGCCGCGTCGCCGTTCCCCGGCCCCACACCAGGGCGTTCGGGACGGCCCGGGCCGTTTCCAGGGACAGCCGCGCCGCCTGTTCGGTGAAGCGCAGAACATTCCCGGCAACCGTCTGTACGAGCCCTCGGGGGTTCAGGGAGTTCAGCCGTTCGTCGAGGAGGTACACATGGCCCCGGGCGTCCCCCATACGGCGCTCCATGATCTCCCGGTACTCCCCGGCGGGGGTCACGGCGATATGGGCTCTGAAACGGCCGGCGAGCGCCGCTTCGGCCTCACGGACCTCGCGCAGTGCCTGAACAAGCATGTCTGTAGCCACGGTCATCACGTTTCCTTCGGCTGGTGCGATGCTCGCAACGAACGGACCGGCAGACGGCCGGCCCGGCCTCCCTACGGTGTCCCGAAACGAGCGCCCCCGCATCTTGCGGAGCGCCGATGGAGCCGTGCCGGGTGTTTCCGCGCGTACACATGTGCGCCCGGTCAGCGCGCTGCCCGGCGATGCGTCACCACCCGGCGGTCGTCGCACAGAGGGCCGCGACGATGCAGCTGCTCTCCGGCGGCCGGTTCAGGCTGGGGCTGGGCTCCGGAGAGAACCTCAACGAGCGTGTCATGGGCGGTGGTTGGCCCTGCGTCGACGTACGCCAGGAGATGCTCGCCGAGGCGATCGAGATCATCCGGGCGCAGTTCGGCGGCTGGGAGGTGAACGCCGGTGGCGGACTCGATCCCCTGCGGGGGCCGACCTGGAGGTCTTGGCCGAGGCTGTACGCCGCTACGTCGAGGCGGGCTTCACCGAGATCGCCCTCGTCCAGATCGGCGACGCCGCGCAGTTGCCGTACCTCGACTGGGCGGAGAGGACACTGCTGCCCGCGCTGCGCGCGCTGTGTGAGCTCTGGGCGTAGGAGGTGCCGTTGCCGTGGGCGAAGGGGAGACATCTCACCCGTACATCTCACCCGTACATCTCCCCCGTGCGGCGGTATGCCGGCTGAATCGCCCGGGGTGCGACACGCCCGAGGCGAATCGTTGCGTCAGGGGCGGGGCGGAGGCACAGTGAAGCCCCGGTCAAGACGCGGCTGGCTGATCCTTCCCCACCCAGGAAGTCCGATCCCCATGGAAAACGGCCAGCTGTCGCGTACCCGGGGCCGCCCCGGCCGCCCCCCTCTGCTGTGCACGCAGACCGTGCACGCGCACCGGCTCGAGACCGGCGCGGTCAGCATCCCGAAGGCCCGGGGCACGGTCGACGCCTCCAGCATCATGGAGTTCTCCGAAGCGGTTGCCGAGCACATCGCCCATGCCGACCGGGCCGGCGAACTCCTCGTGCTGGGCATGACCGAGGCCCGCCTCGCCTGCGCGGCCGCGGCGCGGGCCGTGGGCCGGGCGACCGGGATCCTCGCCTTCTCCGGCCGCGTCCTGCCCGTCGTACAGCCCAGGCCGCACGTGCGGGAGGCGCTCCGCACCGCGGGAGTGCCGGGCGTCCGGGCCTACGCCACGATGGCGTCCGCCCTGGCCGCCCC
>NZ_CM002285.1:8681402-8682641 GCF_000497445.1 Streptomyces roseochromogenus subsp. oscitans DS 12.976
TGCCCCGGAGGCCCGAAGACGTACGGGCTCGCCGCCCGGCGGCCCCAGTTGGTGAGCCCGGCGGGCCCGGACCCTGCCCGGCGCGGTGGATGGCGCGGCCGGGGGCGGGCACCTACCGTGCACACGGGTCAGGAAGAGGCCCATCGAGTTCCGCGCGACGTCATGTCCGGGTGATGCCATGAAACCCTCTTCCGTCTCGTCCGCCGCCCCGGCCCCGCTCGTCATCGAGTCGTCCGTCGTCGACGGACTGCCCGCCGAGGCAGCGCTGCTGCTGCGCATCTCCGGCAGTCTCGACGCCGCGGGAGCCCAGGCCTGGTCGGCGGAGCTGCGCGGCCACCTCGAACAGGCGGACCGCGCGGGCCTGCGGCCCGTCCTCGACATGGCACATGTGCAGCTGGGCGGCGCCGCGGTGCTGCACACGCTCAGCGAGACGACCCGCTCACGCACCGGCCGCCCGGACCTGATCATCGTCCGCGCCCGGCCCGGAGTGCGCGAGGCGGTGCACCTCGCCCGGCTGGACGGCGTCCGGCTCTACGCCACCCTCGACGACGCACTGCGGGAGCTGGCCCGCGCCGCCGCCCGGGTGGAGGACCTGCCCGCCTGGCGCTCGCAGATGGCGGATCCGCTGCGGCCCAGTTACGAGGATCTCCGCAAGGAGGTCCGCGCGCTGCGCGCCCGGGTGCGCACCGCCCCGGTCATCGGCATGGCCCAGGGCGTGCTCATGGTCCGCTACGGCCTGCCGGACTCCGGCACCGCCTTCCGGACGCTGCGCGAGGCCTCGCAGCGGTTCAACGTGCCGTTGCGCGTGCTCGTCTCCGCCGTGGTGGTGGCCCGGCCCCCGGACGGCGAGGTCTGGTTCCCGGGCCGGCGCCCGATGCCCGTGCCGCAGCTGCGGATCCTGGCCCGCGACGGCCTGGACCCCCGCTACCGGCGCCGGATGATCGACGCCGTACTGCATGAGGCGCTGGCCATCGGGCGGGCACCGGCCGGGTATGTGCGGTTCGTCGACCCGGCCGCGAACGCGCTCGTGCTGGAGACCCACCACGGCTGCGCCGACCCTTTCCTCGACCACCTCGTGCGCGGCCGCGACGAGGGCACGGCCGACGCCGCCGCCCGGCTGAGCGGACGCCGGGTGTGCGTGCCCGACGTGGCCTCCGACGCGCTCCTCTCCGAGGAGTCCCGGCGCGTCCTGCTGACCACGGGCACGGCCGCCCTGCGGAGCACCCCGGTGCTGTCCGC
>NZ_CM002285.1:8683341-8688111 GCF_000497445.1 Streptomyces roseochromogenus subsp. oscitans DS 12.976
TCGAACACGTCCACCGAGCGGTGGCCGGCTCTTCCCCGCCCGCCGATTCCGGCACGGATGCCCCGCGCGCCACCGGCTCCGGATAGCCCGCACCCGGCCCCGCGCCGAAGCCACTACGCTCACCGTCATGCGGATCTCCGTCTCCTCCGACATGGACGAACCTGTGGCCCGTCTCCTCCTCGCCGAGCTGCGGCGCCGTGGCCACGAGGTACGCACGCACGGCGCCCTGCGCCCCGGCGCCGACGCGCAGTGGGCCGCCTGCTCGGAGGCGGCCGCCCGGGACGTGGCCGACGGCGCCGCCGATCAGGCCGTGGTGTGCTGCTGGACCGGCACCGGTGCCTCCATCGCGGCCAACAAGGTGCCCGGCGTACGCGCGGCGCTGTGCACGGACGCCGTCACGGCGGACGGCGCGCGCCGCTGGAACGACGCCAACGTGCTCGCGCTGAGCCTGCGCCTGACCTCAGAACCGCTGCTGAAGGAGATCCTGGACGCCTGGTTCACGGGCGAACCCAGCCAGGATCCCGAGGACCGGCAGAACGTGGCCCGCGTAGATCGCCTCGACGCCGTCCGGAAGGACTCCTAGGGGCGTAAGGCGGCCCACGCGGGCCGGGGATGTCGATCGACGGAGGTCGGGATCGGCTCGAGGATCAGTGGGCGCCGAGTCCGCCGCCGCCGAACGATCCGCTGGACCCCCTGCTCCAGCGCGGCCGCTCCTTCGACGCGCTCGGCCTGGTGTCCTGGTTGCTCAGCTCGTACGGGGTGAGCGGACGGCCGCCCTTGGGGATCACGGGAACCTCCTGGGATTCCCTGTTCTCCCGGACTTCGCGCACCGGACCCTCCGGCGGCAGATGGGGCTGCTCCTCGGGTCGCGGTCGGGGGGATTCGCGGTACTTGACACGGGAGGTCAACCAGAAGCCGCCGGCGAGAAACGCGAGTACACCCACGGCCACGACGAACAAGACGAGGCTCATCAGGCCGCTAGCTGCGGCCAGCTGCGTCGATGCGGTACTCATAGGACAGGAATACCCCACGCAGAACTGGACGAACCGGACACTATGCGTGACGGGCGGTCGACGTGCGGCTACCGCGCACCTCTCGTACGATGCTCCGTCGCGGACCGCGCGGCAGCCCTGCCGCCCCACCCTTCCGGAATTCGCCCGGGGTACGTCATTCCCTATTTCTGAAACACGTTCTACGGTGTGCGCCGTCAGGACCGCCCTTGGGGAGCCTGGAGGCGCCGTGCATCTCGACCACACGCCCGAGCAGCAGCGACTGCGCGCCGAGCTGCGCGCCTACTTCGCACAGCTGGTCCCGGACAACAACTACGCCCGGTACGCCGACTCGGCCGCGCAGAAGCGGTTCTACCGCGACACCATCCGCCGGCTCGGCACGGACGGCTGGCTCGGCGTCGGCTGGCCCGAGGAGTACGGCGGGCGCGGCATGACGGCGATGGAGCAGTTCATCTTCTTCGACGAGGCCGCGCAGGCCGGAGTACCGCTCCCGCTGATGGCGCTGAACACGGTCGGCCCGACGCTCATGCGCTACGGCACCGACGAGCAGAAGGCGTACTTCCTGCCGCGCATCCTCTCCGGCGAGATCGACTTCGCCATCGGCTACAGCGAGCCCGACGCGGGCACCGATCTGGCCGCCCTGAAGACCAGGGCCGTACGCGACGGCGACAACTACGTCGTCAACGGGCAGAAGATCTGGACCACCAACGGCGACACCGCGGACTGGGTGTGGCTGGCCACCCGGACCGACCCCGCCGCCCCGCCGCACAAGGGCATCACCATGCTGCTGGTGCCGACCGCCGACCCTGGCTACTCCTGCACGCTGATCAACACCCTCGCCTCGCACGACACCACCGCGAGCTACTACGAGAACATCCGCGTCCCCGTCTCCCGGCGCGTCGGCGAGGAGAACCAGGGCTGGCGGCTGATCACCAACCAGCTCAACCACGAACGCGTCACCCTCGCCGCGCACGGGACGATGGCCATCCGCGCCCTGTACGACGTGCAGCGCTGGGCGCGGGAGACCAAGCTCGCCGACGGCCGCCGGGTCGCCGACCTGCCCTGGGTGCGCCGGCTGCTGGCCCGTACCCACACCCGGCTCGACGCGATGAAGCTCATGAACTGGCAGATGGTCACGGCCGTCCAGAACGGCACGCTCACCCCGCAGGACGCCTCCGCCGTCAAGGTCTACGGCTCCGAGGCCCGCCGCGACGCCTACGCCTGGCTCATGGAGATCGTCGCGGCCGCGGGCCCGCTGAAGGAGGGCTCGGCGGGCGCCGTCCTGCACGGCGAACTGGAACGCGGCTACCGCTCGGCCGTCATCTTCACCTTCGGCGGCGGCAACAACGAGATCCAGCGCGAGATCATCTCCTGGATCGGCCTGGGGATGCCGAGGGTACGGCGTTAGCCTGCGGGCATGGGCGACCCCGGGCTCTTCACGCCGAACTCCGTGACCTGGCAGATGCACGGCGACCCGATGATGTGGGTCGCCGGTGTCCGCGCGCTCTACCTCCAGGCCCTGCACCCGCGGGCGGTCCGGGGTGTTCTGCAGAACTCCGACTTCCGGCGCGACGCCTGGGGGCGGCTCCTGCGGACGGCCGACTTCGTCGGTACGACGACGTACGGCACCAGCGAGGCCGCCGAGCGGGCCGGTGCCCGTGTGCGCAAGATCCACAGCATGCTGACGGCGACCGACCCGGACACGGGTGAGCGGTACGGCGTCGGTGAACCCGGGCTGCTGCTGTGGGTGCACTGCGCGGAGATCGACTCCTATCTGCATGTGCTGCGCCGCTCCGGATTCCCGCTCACCGACGCCCAGGCCGACCGGTACATCGCCGAACACCGGGTCAGCGCACGCCTGGTGGGCCTCGACCCGGAGGCCGTACCGGCGAGCCGGGCGCAACTCGCCGCGTATTTCGAGAAAGTGCGGCCGGAGCTGACAGCGGGACGCGAGGCGCGCGTCGTCGACGACTTCCTGCTCCGTCCGCCGACGCATCTGCTCCTCATACCGGCGCGCGAGGTGCTGTGGCGGCGCGTGGCGCAGTTGGCGTACGCCGCTCTGCCTCCGTACGCCCATGAGCTGTACGGCAGACCGGCCCCCGCACCCGCCGTCGTCACCCGTCGGCTGCGGGCCACGGGCGCCCTTCTGCGCCGCGTTCCCGCACGTGTGCGCTGGCAGCTGCCGCCCAAACACATCCTGCGGGCCATGGCGAGGCTCGGCCCGCAGGCGCGTCCGGCACCGTACAAAGTCGGACGATAGGCCGCCATACTGGGCAAGCAGGGGTGGGACGCGCTGCGGCCGGGGGGCCCGCGGCGGCCTCCCGGCGGCGGGGCGGACGGCGACGGGGGCGGCGGATCGCTATGGGGGAGAACAGGCTGATTCAGGGCCGGTACCGGCTGCTCGACCTGCTCGGGCGGGGCGGCATGGGCGAGGTCTGGCGGGCCCGGGACGAGTCCCTGGGCCGGCACGTCGCGGTGAAGTGCCTCAAGCCGCTCGGTCCGTACCGCGATCCGTCCCTCACCCGCGTCCTGCGGGAGCGGTTCCGCCGCGAGGCCCGGGTGGCCGCCGCCCTCTCGCACCGCGGCGTGACCGTCGTGCACGACTTCGGCGAGTCCGACGGGATCCTCTTCCTGGTGATGGAGCTGCTGGAGGGCCGCGACCTGAGCCGGCTGCTGGAGGACAACAAGGGACACCCGCTGCCCGTCGACGATGTGCTGGACATCGCCGCCCAGATCGCCGCCGCCCTCGCCTACACCCATCAACAGGGCGTGGTCCACCGCGACTTGAAACCGGCCAACATCCTGCGGACGGCCGACGGCACCGTGAAGATCTGCGACTTCGGCATAGCCCGCCTCGGCCACGACATCGGCTTCACCACCCGGCTGACCGGTACCGGCGTGGCCCTCGGCACCCCGCACTACATGTCCCCGGAACAGATCGTCGGCGGCGAAGTCGACCAGCGCAGCGACCTGTACTCGCTGGGCTGCGTGCTGTACGAAATCGCCACCGGCGCACCGCCGTTCGACCTGGAGGACGCCTGGGCGGTCCTCATCGGCCACCGCGACACCCCGCCCCGGCCCCCTCGTGAACGACGCCCGGAACTGCCCCGTCACCTCGACGAGATCATCCTCGGCCTGCTGGCCAAAGATCCCGGGGAACGGCCCTGCGACGCGGGTGTGTTGGCCCGGCGGATCGGGCGAGGACACGCAACGCCCTTCTCCAGCAAGGCCGTTCAGATGCCGGACGCGCGAGGCGGAACCCACCTGCCGTCCTGGACCCGCGACATGACCACCGGCCACAAGGCGCTCGCCGCCGGACTGGGCGCGCTCCCCCCGGACGCGGGGGCGGCACTGTCGTGCCGGTGGCTCGCAGCGCCCCCAAGGGGCGCGGGGCTCCATCGATATGCGGCTCCGCCTCGGGGCGCGACCGGCTGCGACGGACCCGCAGACGCTCCACGGCCCGCACCGGCACTTCCTGCGGAGCGCTTGGCTCTCGCCGCCCGGCACCGCGAGGGCGTCAGGCTGGCCGGGCTCGGCCGGTGGGCCGAGGCGGGCGAGGCGCACCGGGCCGTGGCCGCCGAGCGGGCCGCGCTGCTCGGCCCCGACCATCCCGAGACCCTGGCGAGCCGCTACGAGACCGCCTTCGCCCTCGTCCGCGCCGGCCGCGTCGCCGAGGCGCTGGCCGCCTACACGAGCCTCGCCGAGGCCAGAGCGCGCGTGCTCGGCGCCGACCATCCCGACACCCTCGCCGCCCGCCAGG
>NZ_CM002285.1:8688974-8709057 GCF_000497445.1 Streptomyces roseochromogenus subsp. oscitans DS 12.976
CCGGGTGCGCGCCATGGGGTCCCGACCACCCCGACACCCTGCGCTGCCGCCACAACCTCGCCTGCACCCTCGGCAGGCTCGGCCGCCTGGAGGACGCCTGCCGCATGGCCCAGGAGGCGGCTGACGCCCGAGCCCGGGTGCTCGGCGCCGACCACCCCGACACCCTGGTCTCGCGCTGCGAAGTCGCCTATGCCCAGGGTCAGTCGGGCCACTGGCAGGAGGCGCTCGGCATCTACCGTGAAGTCGCCGGGATCCGGGCACGCGTGCTCGGCGCCGACCATCCCGACACCCTCGCCGCCCGCTACGAGACCGCCCTCAGCCTCGGCCGCCTCGGCCGCAGCACGGACGCCCTGCGCCTGTACCGGGAGCTGATCGTGGACCGCACCCGCGTACAGGGTCCCGCCCATTCCGACACGCTCCGGGCCCGGCACGGCCTCGGGGTCAACCTCGGCCGTCTGGGCCGGTGGGAGGACGCCCTGGCCGAGGCTCGGGACGTCTGCCTGCTCCGCGAGCAGACCCTCGGGCCCGCCCACCCGGACACGCTCGTCAGCCGCCGCGAGGTCGCGGTCGCCCTGGGCTGGCTGGGCCGCTGGGCGGAGGCCCTCATCGAGTACCGGCGGGTCACCGCCACCCGCGAGCAGATCCTCGGCCCGGACCACCCCGACACGCTCGCCGGCCGCAGCGACGAGGCCCACTGCCTGGAGCGGCTCGGCCGGGGCACCGAGGCCGGCGAGCTGTACCGCAGGGTCGCGGTGGACCGCCGGCGCGCCGCGTCCGACGGCGCCTGACCACGTCCGGGTGAAGGCGCGTGGCTGTGATCGGGGTGGAAGCGCGTGGCCGTGCTCGGGGCGGACGAGCCTGACGACGGTCGGGGCGCGGGCACGTGGTTACGGTGGGGACGGAGGCGCGTGACCAGGGTCGGCAGACGCGCCTGGCCAAGGCCGGGACGGCGGCGCGTGACCGCCGTCGAGGCCCGCCTCTGGCCGCCGTGGATCATCACGTGTTACGAAGAACCATGCCTGCCAACGCGCACACCCGCACCTACGACGCCGTCATCGTCGGCGGCGGACACAACGGCCTGGTCGCCGCCGCCTACCTGGCCCGGGCGGGCCGCTCGGTGCTGGTGCTGGAACGGCTGGACCACACCGGCGGCGCCGCCGTCTCCACCCGCCCGTTCGCCGGCGTCGACGCCCGGCTGTCGCGCTACTCCTACCTGGTCAGCCTGCTGCCACAGAAGATCGTCCGCGACCTCGCGCTGGACTTCCGGGTCCGCGCCCGCACGGTCTCGTCGTACACCCCCGCCGAGCGTGACGGCCGGCCCACCGGACTCCTCGTCGGCGGTGGCGAGCAGCGCACCCGGGAGGCCTTCGCCCGGCTGACCGGCGGCGAGCGCGAGTACGCGGCCTGGCAGCGCTTCTACGGCCGGACAGCGCACGTCGCCGAGCGGGTCTTCCCGACCCTCACCGAGCCCCTGCCCAGCCGCGACGAACTGCGCCGCCGCATCGACGACGAGACCGCCTGGCGGGCCCTGTTCGAGGAGCCCATCGGCGTCGCCGTGGAGGAGAACTTCGCCGATGACCTGGTCCGGGGCGTGGTCCTCACCGACGCCCTCATCGGCACCTTCGCCGACGCCCACGATCCTTCGCTCGTCCAGAACCGCTGCTTCCTCTACCACGTCATCGGCGGCGGTACCGGCGCCTGGGACGTGCCCGTCGGCGGCATGGGCGCCCTCACCGACGCGCTGGCCGCCGCGGCCCGTTCGGCGGGCGCGGTCATCGCGACCGGGCACGAGGCGGTCCGGATCGCCACCGACGGACAGACCGCCGAGGTCACCTATCGCACGGCCGACGGCGAGGGCGTCGCCGCCGCCCGGCACGTCCTCGTGAACGCCTCCCCGCAGGAGCTGGCCGTCCTGACGGGGGATCCGTCACCCGAGCCCGCCGAGGGCGCCCAGCTCAAGGTCAACATGCTGCTCACCCGGCTGCCGAAGCTGCGCGACCCGGCCGTCGACCCGCGGGAAGCCTTCGCCGGCACCTTCCACATCGCCGAGGGCTACCGGCAGCTCGCCACCGCCCACGCCCAGGCGGCCGCCGGTGAACTCCCCGCCACGCCGCCCTCGGAGATCTACTGCCACTCCCTGACCGACCCCACCATCCTCGGCCCCGACCTCGCCGCGCGCGGCTACCAGACGCTCACGCTGTTCGGACTGCACACTCCGGCCCGGCTCTTCGACCGGGACAACGACACCGTACGCGAGGAGCTGTTGAAGGCCACCCTCGCCCAACTCGACGCCCACCTCGCCGAACCCCTCGCCGACTGCCTGGCCACCGACGCCGACGGCCGCCCCTGCATCGAGGCGAAGACCCCGCTCGACCTGGAACGGGACCTGCGGCTGCCCGGCGGCAACATCTTCCACCGCGCCCTGTCCTGGCCCTACGCCCAGCAGGACACGGGCCGTTGGGGAGTGGAGACCCGGCACCCGAACGTCCTGCTGTGCGGCGCCGGCGCGGTGCGCGGGGGAGGGGTGAGCGGGGTGCCGGGGCACAACGCGGCGATGGCGGTGCTGGAGACGACTGCATGACGCACGGTGCGCGGCGAGCGCGCGTTCCGGAGCAAAGAATCTGACGGGACGTCAGAAAAACCTCTTCCGCCGTCAGGCCGGCTGCGGCATCCTGCGCCCATGCAGACGGAGCTGAGCAGGACACTGGGAGTCGAGCACGCCGTCTTCGGCTTCACGCCGTTCCCCGCCGTCGCCGCGGCCATCAGCCGGGCCGGCGGCTTCGGAGTCCTCGGCGCGGTCCGCTACACCGCCCCCGACGACCTCAAACGCGACCTCGACTGGATCGAGGCCCACGCCGGCGACCGGCCTTACGGCCTGGACGTGGTGATGCCCGCGAAGAAGGTGGAGGGCGTCTCCGAGGCGGACGTCGAGGCGATGATCCCGGAAGGGCACCGTCAGTTCGTACGGGACACCCTCGCCGAACACGGGGTGCCGGAGCTGGCCGAGGGCGAGGCGTCCGGGTGGCGTATCACCGGCTGGATGGAGCAGGTCGCCCGCACCCAGCTCGACGTCGCCTTCGACTATCCGATCCGGCTCCTCGCCAACGCCCTCGGCTCTCCGCCCTCCGACGTCGTCGCCCGCGCACATGATCGGGGGGTGCTGGTCGCGGCTCTCGCGGGCAGCGCCCGGCACGCCCGCAAACACCAGGAGGCGGGCATCGACATCGTGGTCGCCCAGGGCTACGAGGCCGGCGGCCACACCGGCGAGATCGCCACCATGGTGCTCACGCCGGAGGTGGTGGAGGCCGTCGATCCGCTGCCGGTACTGGCGGCGGGCGGCATCGGCAGCGGCCAGCAGGTGGCGGCCGCCCTCACACTCGGCGCGCAAGGTGTGTGGCTCGGCTCTGTATGGCTGACCACCACAGAGGCCGACCTGCACTCACCCGCCCTGACCCGCAAACTCCTCGCCGCCGGGTCCGGTGACACCGTCCGCTCCCGTGCCCTCACGGGCAAGCCCGCACGCCAGCTCCGTACCGAGTGGACCGACGCCTGGGACGACGCGGCCGGGCCGGGCACCCTGCCCATGCCGCTGCAGGGCCTGCTGGTGGCCGAGGCGGTCTCCCGCATCCAGAAGTACGAGGTCGAACCCCTGCTCGGCACCCCGGTCGGGCAGATCGTCGGCCGGATGAACAGCGAACGCAGCGTCCAGGCCGTCTTCGACGACCTCACCCGCGGCTTCGAACGAGCCGTGGACCGCATCAACCGCATCGCCGGAAGGAGCGGCCAGTCGTGAGCACACCCCCCGCCGGATTCTGGGCCCAGGCCGCCCAGCACCCCGACCGCACGGTCCTCGTCGCCCCCGACGGCGAGGAGTGGACCGCCGGACGACTGCACGGCGCCGCCAACCGGCTCGTCCACGGGCTGCGCGCGGCCGGCCTGGAGCGCGGCGACGCCTTCGCCGTCGTCCTGCCCAACGGCGTCGAGTTCGTCACCGCCTACCTGGCCGCCACCCAGGCCGGCCTCTATCTGGTCCCGGTCAACCACCACCTCGTCGGACCCGAGATCGCCTGGATCGTCGCCGACTCCGGCGCCAAGGTGCTCATCGCCCACGAGCGGTTCACCGACGCCGCCCGCGCCGCCGCCGACGAGGCGGGCCTGCCCGCCACCCACCGGTACGCGGTCGGCGCGGTCGACGGCTTCCGGCCGTACGCCGGGCTCCTCGACGGACAACCGGAGTCGCCGCCCACCGGCCGCGAACTCGGCTGGGTCATGAACTACACCTCCGGTACGACGGGACGCCCGCGCGGCATCCGCCGCCCGCTGCCCGGCAAGGCGCCCGAGGAGGCCTACCTGGGCGGGTTCCTCGGCATCTTCGGCATCAAGCCGTTCGACGACAACGTCCACCTGGTCTGCTCGCCGCTCTACCACACGGCCGTCCTGCAGTTCGCGGGCGCGTCCTTGCACATCGGCCACCGGCTGGTGCTGATGGACAAGTGGACCCCCGGGGAGATGCTCCGCCGCATCGACGCCCACCGGTGCACCCACACCCATATGGTCCCCACCCAGTTCCACCGCCTGCTGGCCCTCCCGGACGAGGTGAAGGCCCGCTACGACGTCTCGTCCATGCGGCACGCCATCCACGGCGCCGCCCCCTGCCCCGACCACGTCAAACGCGCCATGATCGACTGGTGGGGGCACTGTGTGGAGGAGTACTACGCGGCCAGCGAGGGCGGCGGCGCCTTCGCCACCGCCGAGGACTGGCTGAAGAAGCCCGGCACGGTCGGCAAGGCCTGGCCCATCAGCGAACTCGCGGTCTTCGACGACGACGGCAACCGGCTCCCGCCCGGCGAACTCGGCACCGTCTACATGAAGATGAGTACCGGCGGCTTCTCTTACCACAAGGACGACGCCAAGACCCGCAAGAACCGCATCGGCGACTTCTTCACCGTCGGCGACCTCGGCTTCCTGGACGAGGACGGCTATCTCTTCCTCCGCGACCGCAAGATCGACATGATCATCTCCGGCGGGGTCAACATCTACCCGGCCGAGATCGAGTCCGTGCTGCTCTCCCACCCGGCCGTCGCCGACGCGGCCGCCTTCGGCATCCCGCACGACGACTGGGGCGAGGAGGTCAAGGCCGTGGTCGAACCCGCGCCCGGCCACGACCCCGGCCCGGCCCTCGCCGCCGCCCTGCTCGACCACTGCGCGAGCCAACTCGCCGGCTACAAGCGGCCCAAGAGCGTCGACTTCATCACCGAGATGCCCCGCGACCCCAACGGCAAGCTGTACAAACGGCGGTTGCGGGAGCCGTATTGGGAGGGGCGGACTCGGGCGGTGTGACCCGGCCCCGCACGGGGTCCGCGATCCGTGGCTTCAGTGGCCGTAGTGGCGGTGCGGAAGACTCTCCAGGGACCTCGCGAGACCGGCTGCGTCGGTGCCTATCTTGCGGTAGACGCTGGCAAGCAACTGCCGCACGCCCTGCTCGGTGAGGTGCAGTTCCTTGGCGATCACTTCCACGGACTGCCCCTGTACGGTCAGTTCGGCGGTACGGCGTTCCTGAGTGGTCAGCGTGTCCGCCTGCGCATACCGCAGGGGCAGCGGACGCATTCCGGCCGCTGAGAGTTCCGCCCTGGCCCGGGCGGCGAGTGCCTCGGCTCCGCAGTGGACGGCTCCTTCCAGTCCCTGGTAGAGCCGATCGGCAGCCTCTTGCAGCCGCCCGTCGTGGGACAGTGCCGCGCCGTGGCCGACCTGGGCGCGGGCGAGTTCGTACGCGGCGGGCGACTGCTCCAGGTGGTCGACGGCCTCCGCGTACAGGCCGAGTGCCGCCGGCCCGCTGGTCACCTCGGCGAGAGTGCACAGGGCCTGGCCGATGGTGGAGGCGGCGCCGAAGTCCCGGGCGCGCTTCACGGCGTCCTGGGCGTGGCCGACTGCCTCGTCCGGAGCGGAGCGGGCCAGCGCGGAGGCGAGATGCAGCTGCCATGGACACCATGCCGGGTTCCGCCAGGCCCGTTTGTCCAGCCAGTCTCCCACCGAGGACAGCAGCGATGCCGCTTCGGCATGCCGTCCCTCCTCCAGGAGCAGTTCCGCGTACACGGTGCGTGGGTCGGGATAGATGACGGCGTTCGGGATCACGTCACCGAAGTGGTGCTCGTCGGCGAGCGCGCGCGCTTCGGTGACGCGCCCTCGGGCGAGCAGGGTCTGGATGAGAATGCTGACACCGAACAACTGGGCGGCCACGACCCCTTCCATCTTGTCGGCGATGCGCAGACCTTCCCGTACCAGGTCTTCGGCTTCGGCAAGACAGCCGCGGCGGTAGCGGACGTAGCCGGCGATGGTCTGGCCGAATGCCAGATGAGAGCCGTGCCAGCCTTTGCCCGCGCACTCGGCGATCCCCTCCTCGAACAACTCCTCAGCCCGTCGCGGCTGGTCGCCGTACATGAACACCAGGGCCACCGAAAGCGGTACCTCGAAGCCCCGGTTCTCGTCGGTCCAGCTCATGCCGCCGCGCAAGGCTTTCTCGGCATAGGTGAGGGCGGTCTGCCGTGGTTCGCCCCGTTTTGCGGCATCCCAGGCTCGCAGTCCCAGGATGTAGCGCTCCTCCAGGCTGCGACCGGGCAACTGCTCGGCCAGACGTGCCAGTGTCCGGGAGCGGGCGGGTGAGTCGGGATCGTCGGTGCGGACCATGCTCCAGACGAACTGATCGGCCTGCAGGCGCAGTTTGACGCGCGGGTTCGTGGCCTGCCTCGCCTCCTCGGCGGCCACGGCCACCGCCTCGGCCAGCTGATCGGTGTGGGCCAGCGCCGTCGTCAGCCGATAGACGATGGAGGCGCGGAGATCGGGGTCGACGTCGGGCTCCTCCAGAGCCTGGCGGAGATGCCTCACCGTGGCCGTGGGCTCGATCAGGAACGTGGCGCACCCGAGTTCGTGAAGGAGCGCGGCACGGTCCTCGGGCAGGGGCGGCTCCTGCAGGGCGCGGGTCAGCAGGCGCCCGGCGGCCTCGGTCGCCCCGGCGCGAAGGTACTCGCGAGCCGCCTCACGCAGACAGGCGACCGTCTCGGGGCTGCCCTCGCACGGGACCTCCAGCAGATGCCGGGCGGCGGCGGTGGGGCCGTATCCCGCGGCCAGCACGGTCTGCGCGGCCGTGTTGTGCAGACCGACCCGGAAGCCCGTGCGGATGGAACGGTAGATCGTCGTGGCGATCAGTGGGTGAAGGAACTCCAGCTCGCCCTCGGGGCCGTGGCCGTCGGCCAGGATCCGGGCCGCGCGCAACGCCTGGGTCGCCTCGGCGACGGCCTCGTCGCCGAGCACCGCGATGGTCGCGGCGAGCTGAGGTGAGAAGGGCGAACCCAGTACGGCGGCGGTCTGTGCGAAGCGGATGGTCGCCGTGTCGAGCCGTTCCAGCCGCTCGATCAGTCCCGGGCCTTTGATCGCCGCGGCGAGCTCACGCATCGTGGGCAGGTCGTCCTTGGTGCCGCTCAGTTTCCGCTCGGCGAGTCCGATCGCGAGCTCCACCGCTTCGAAGGGGCTTCCGTCGGTGGCCGACCAGCATTCCTTGCAGAACTGGTCCTCAGCTTGCTCCCCGATCTCATTCCTGACGATCCGCGCCACACCGTCGGCGGTAAGGTGCGCCAGGTCGTGGGGGCGGTCCCCGCCGAGGAGTGTGCGGAGTTCGCCCGTTTCGGCCGGCAGCTCCTCAGGCCGGTAGGCGACCACGATCAGCAGGGGAAGGTCATCGACCCGTGATGCGAAGGAAGCGAGCCAGCTCAGCGACTCGGCGTCCGCCCAGTGCAGGTCGTCCAGGAGCAGCACGACGGGTGCCTTCTTCACCGTGAGCCGCGTCATGACCCAGTCGAGACCCTCGCGGACCCCGGTCGGGTCCGGTGCGGGGGCGGGGCCTCTCGCTTCGAGGCCGAGAACGGCGGCCAAGATGTCGTACCAAGTACCCAGGAAGGTGCGGAGTTCCGCCCCGTCCATCCTTGCCAACGAGGGCTGCACCAGTTGGCGTACCACGCGGAACGCCGACCCCTGCTCCGTCTCCCCGCCCCTGCCCGAAAGCACGGCCAATCCGTACGCGGCAGCCCGGTCACGTGCTTCCGTGATCAGCGCCGTCTTGCCCAGTCCGGCCGAACCGCTGAAGGCGAGCAGCCCCCTGTGCCTTGTTCGCGGGGCGCCGTCCGCGGTGCGTCGTAGCTCTCGGAAAGCGGCCTCAAGGACCTGAAGTTCCCGTCGGCGCTCGATCAACGTCCGTTGCTCTGTGATCGGTTGCCGCGGCTCCATCGCCATGTACCGTACCGCCTTCTCTCGTTCGGCCAGGGGCAGCCGAGCGTACGCCTCGTTGAGGTGAGGCAGGCCGGATTGGGCACCAAAGGGTGAATCATGAACCGCGGGTGGGAGAATGCCCGCTCCGTCGGGTACGAGGTCCGAATGGGCACCTCCCGGTGGTACCGCCGGCGGAGCGCGCCAGGAGCCACTACGGCACGGCGGGCACCGACGCCGCATCCGCGTAGCGCGGCACGGTGCGGGACCAGTCGTAGCACCCTCTGATCCAGCCGATCATGCCGGCCATGTAGCCGACGCCTGCGGGGCTCAACTCCGGTTCGATCTCCAAGTAGAGCCTCTGGAACTCCGTGATCGTGCCGTTGATCTGCTGGATGGCCAGGAAGACGGCGTCCTGCAGAGAGCATCGGTGCGCGCGCTGGTAAGCCAGGGCCAGGTTGATCATTTCGCCCGCGCGCTGTTCTTTCGCCGCGGAGAACAGGTCGGCTGTCCACACCGCCGCGTCGGCCGACAGCCGGCTCAGCCGCCGTACGACGGGGCTGTGGAGTTCGGCAGCGGCGAGTTCACATGGCTGGGCGGCCTCGTACAGCGGGTAGAACGGCTCGACGCCGGCGGTCAGCGACCGTATGGAGGTGCACTCTCCGGTCCGCAACAGGAAGGGCTGAGCCTGAGCCACCGCTTCGTACAACAGGCCGTGCACGTATTCGCGGCTCTTCCAGGCCCACCGCGCGGCCTGCGCGGGTGTGCACCGGGCCCGGACCTGCCGGTGGAGATCGGCCAGGGCCGCTCCGAGGGCGGTGCTGGGTGGTGAACCGTCCCGCAGAATCGCGATGCTCTCGCACAGCATGGGCAGCAGCCGGCCGGGAGAGCGCCGGCCGAGGTCCTCCGCCCGGTCGTCGAAGACGAATTGATAGGCGATCTGATTGGCCACGATCTGGAGGAGGCCGGAATCCACGGTGGGGCTGGTGCGGGACGCGAGTTCGGCGGGGCGAGTGCGGGCGATCATCGCCGCCACGCCTGGTTCGCGGGTCAGCCCCCACCTGCTCAGCCAGGCCTCGACGCCGGCCGCGGCCTCGGATTCATGCGGGTTCCACTGGAACGGAAAGGGCATGTGGAGGTGGGTGTCGATCAGGTCCCTGAGGTTGGGGACCGGCGCTGCGCCCCGTACCCCGAGAGCGATTTCCTCATGCGTTGTCGTCAAGGTGGTCACCTGCCGTCCGGGAATCCGATGCGCCAGGGTCGGCCACCGTTCGGGGCGCGAGTGAGGCGGCGGAGGACGGGGCGGCTGAACGGGCTTGGCAGGCCATGACCAGTGCACGCGGTCCCATCGTGATGCCGGGGCGAGGTATCTCGTCGACGTAGCCGGGCAGATGCCGCAGCCGCCGGTGCCCGGCGAGGGTCGCGAGCGCCAGGGTGGCCTCCACCATGGCGAATTCGTCGCCGAGGCATTTCCGGTTGCCCGCCGAGAACGGCATCAGCGCGCGGCGCTGTGCGGCCGTGGGCCGCCCGGGCAGCCAGCGGTCGGGGTCGAAACGCTCGGGGTCGGGGAACGACGAGGGATCGTGGTGCAGCAGGTAGGGGCTGTACAGGACGGTGGCTCCCGCGGGCAGCCGGCACCCGGCGAGTTCCGTCTCCCTCGTGGCGACCCGGGTGAACAGCCAGCCGGGCGACGAGTGGCGCAGCGTCTCGGAGATGACGCACCGGGTCTGGACGAGGTGCGGCAGATCGTCGGGTCCGGGCCGTCGGCCTCCGGGGAGTACGGCGTCCAGCTCGGCGTGCAGTTTGTGCTCCGCCGCCGGATGGCGGGCGAGCAGGCTGAAGGCGTCGGCGAGGCACAGTGCCGGGGCCTCGACGCCGGTGAGCAGCAGCGTGATCAGATGGTCGTGGACCTCCTGGTCGGTGATCGCCGCCCCGTCGCCGTCGCCGCGCGTGGCCGCCAGCAGCGTACCCAGCACATCGTCGCGCTCGGCGCCCCCGCGGCGCTCTGCGATCGCCTTGTCGATGATGGCGTGCAGGCGGGAGAGGGCGCGCCGGTAGCGGCGGTTGGGGGGTGTGGGCAGGCGGAACAGGGCGTCGATCGGTACGACCGTGCGGACGAAGAGACCACGGACGACGTCGGTGAGACAGTCCCGCACCTCGGCGGTCGTCGCGTCGTCCAGCGCGTCGGAGAGGAGGACTCGGCTGATCACGCGGGTCGTCAAGGTCATCATCGCCTCGGTGACGGGAACCGTCCGGCCGACCGGCCATGTGTCCAGCACCGACGTGGCCTCTTCGATGACGAGGTCCGTGTATGCGGCGACGTGGGAGGGGCGGAAGCCAGGTTGCAGCAGCCTGCGCTTGTCCCGGTGCGTCGGCTGGCGGCAGGTGACGAGACCGTCGCCCATCAGCTTCCCGAGCCTGTCGTACAGCGGGCCCCCCTTGTCGAAGGTGTGCGGATCCATGAGCACCTCGTGGGTCAGCTCCGGGTGGCACACCATCCAGGCGCGCTGGGGGCCCAACCGTATTTCGACCAGATCCCCGTGCGCGGGCAAAGAATTCAGAAACGCCAGCGGCCGGCGGTAGAAGGCGATACCGTGACCGAGGAGTGGGAATATGCCGGGAGCAGTACCTGTCGTCCACTTTCGTTTGTGTTCAGGCACAGCACGGCTCATGGATACCTCCTGCCCAACGTGGCACACGAAATGCGTGAACTGCTACGGACTTGATGCCCGCACCATTTCCTGCCCAGGTTCAACGGTGCTCGGTATCCGGAAACCTTTCTCCAAAGGGGCGCACAGAAGCACGCAGAGGCAAAAGTCGCCTTCGGCGAACGACCGTTGATGCTCTATGCATCGAAAACGTGGGCGACGGCAGGATGTTCTTCCGGACGGTGCGGGCAAGCGCCTCTCGGGTGCTTGACCTGCCTTCGTGCCGGACCGAGGATCATGAGTCATGACGCAGGGACACGGCAGTACGGTCGACGGGGTGCTGCGGCGCAGCGCCCGACGCACCCCGGCCCGCCTCGCGGTGGAGTACGGCGAGCGCCGCTGGACATACGAGGAACTCGACGACGCCGTCTCCCGCGCGGCCTCGGTACTGCTCGCCCAGGGCCTGACCCCCGGTGACCGGGTCGGCGCCTACGGCCACAACTCCGACGCCTACCTCATCGCCTTCCTCGCCTGCGCACGGGCGGGCCTGGTCCATGTGCCGGTCAATCAGAACCTGACCGGCGACGACCTGGCGTACCTCATCGACCAGTCCGGCAGCACCCTTGTCCTCGCCGACCCGGACCTCACCGTCCGACTCCCGGACAGCATGAGGGCGTTGCCGCTCCGGGACGCCGAAGGCTCGCTCCTCGCCCGGCTGGCAGACGCGCCGCCGTACGACGGGCCCGAACCCCGCACCGACGACCTGGTGCAGCTGCTGTACACCTCCGGTACGACCGCCCTGCCCAAGGGCGCGATGATGACCCACCGGGCTCTCGTGCACGAGTACCTGAGCGCCATCACCGCCCTCGACCTCAGCGCGGGCGACCGGCCGGCGCACGCGCTGCCGCTGTACCACTCGGCCCAGATGCATGTGTTCCTGCTGCCGTACCTCGCCGTCGGCGCGACCAACATCATCCTGGACGCGCCCGACGGGGACCGGCTGTTCGACCTCGTCGAAGCGGGCCGTGTGGACAGCCTGTTCGCGCCGCCCACGGTGTGGATCGGCCTGGCGGGCCGGCCCGACTTCGCCACCCGTGACCTGGACGGCCTGCGCAAGGCCTACTACGGCGCGTCGATCATGCCCGTCCCGGTCCTGGAGCGGCTGCGCGCACGCCTGCCGCGGCTCGCCTTCTACAACTGCTTCGGACAGAGCGAGATCGGCCCGCTGGCCACGGTGCTCGGCCCTGACGAACACGAGGGCCGGCTGGACTCCTGCGGCCGGACCGTGCTGTTCGTGGACGCACGGGTCGTGGACGACAAGGGCAAGGACGTGCCCGACGGCACGCCCGGCGAAATCGTCTACCGTTCCCCTCAGTTGTGCGAAGGCTACTGGGACAAGCCGGAGGAGACCGCCGAGGCGTTCCGGGACGGCTGGTTCCACTCCGGCGACCTCGCGGTGCGCGACGCCGACGGCTACTTCACGATCGTGGACAGGGTGAAGGACGTCATCAACTCCGGTGGCGTCCTGGTGGCTTCGCGCCAGGTCGAGGACGCCCTGTACACCCACGAGTCCGTCGCCGAGGCCGCCGTGATCGGCCTGCCCGACGAGCGGTGGATCGAGTCGGTCACCGCGGTCGTCGTCCCGCGCGGCGAGGTGACGGAAGATCAGCTCATCGCCCATGTGAAGGAGACGCTCACGCCCTTCAAGGCGCCCAAGCGGGTGTTGTTCGTGGCCGAGTTGCCGCGCAACGCCAGCGGAAAGATCCTGAAGCGCGAACTGCGGGACCGCTTCAGCGGCTAGGTGTGCTGTTCGGCGCATCGGGTCGCGGGAAATCGGCGGGCCTCATCAGCGCTGGTGGGCGGGGGCGATGGGGGAGCGTGCAGCTGCAAGGCGGAGGAGGGAGTCGACGATGGGGGAGTCGGGGAGCGACGACAACGTCGCTGGGGGTGCCCCCACGCCCTTAGGGCAGTGAGGGAGGGGGTGCCGGCCCCCGCGTCTGCGGCAGGATCCGCCGGACAGGCCCCAGCCCTCGCGCTGACGCTCGCCCGGGTGGTGCCGGACACCACACCCTCGTCCGAACAGCGGTGCCTCGACCCCATGTCCGCCCCGATGCGCCTGCCGCGCGAGGAACGCGACCCGCGCCGGTCACGCCTCTGCCAAGGCACCGTCTTCGCGGGCTCCAGCGCCGCCGGGACCGCGCCGACGCTGCTCGTGACCCGGCCGGCGTACGGCATGGGCGCGCCGGCCGTGGGTGTGCTCGGACTCGTCGGCGCCGCGAGCGTGCACTGCACCCCGCTCGCCGGGCGAGCGGCGGACCGCCGGGGACCGGACGACGTGACCCTGTGGCGCCTGCTGCAGGTGATCGGCTCGGCCGGGGTGCCGGCCCGCGGCGGCATCGGCGGCGCGGCCGGACTCGTCGCGCCGGCCGGCGGCAGGGTGCTCCTCGACGTCGCTGTGCAGGGCGGCCAAGTCGCCGACCAGGCACGCGACTTCGCACTCCGCCCGGACGCCCGGGCCCGGATCGACACCGCCTACATGACCTGCGCCTTCCTCAGCGGCAGCGCCGGGTCCTGGCTCGGGGTACGGGGGTACGGCAGGCTCGGCTGGCCGGGCGTGACGGCGCTGGTGGCTCTGACCGCCGTGATCGCGCTTACCCGGCATCTGACCAGGGGGCGTATGACGGCTGTCCCGGCGCAGGACGAGGTGACGCCGAGCCGGGTGCCGTGACCTGTGTCCGCCGGGTCAGGTGGTTGACCCGGCGGAGCTGGGGCGCTGGTGGCCCTACCCGGCGTCCCGCTGCCGCAGGTCGACGATCCGGCGGATCTTGCCGACCGACCGCTCCAGCGACTCCGGCTCCACGATCTCCACGTCCACGGACACCCCGATGCCGTCCTTCACGGCCGCGACGATCGACCGGGCCGCCGCGGCCCGCGTCTCCGGGACCGCGTCCGGGCGGGCCTCGGCCCGGACGGTCAGCCGGTCCAGCCGGCCCTCCCGGGTCAGCCGGAGCTGGAAGTGCGGCGCCACACCGGGCGTGCGGAGCACGATCTCCTCGATCTGGGTCGGGAACAGATTGACCCCGCGCAGGATCACCATGTCGTCACTGCGCCCGGTGATCTTCTCCATCCGCCGGAACACCCGAGCCGTACCGGGCAGCAGCCGGGTCAGGTCCCGGGTGCGGTACCGGACAACCGGCATGGCCTCCTTCGTCAGCGAGGTGAAGACCAGCTCGCCCGGCTCGCCCTCCGGTAGCACCTCACCCGTGATCGGATCGACCACCTCCGGATAGAAGTGGTCCTCCCAGATCGTCAGCCCGTCCTTGGTCTCCACGCACTCCTGGGCCACACCCGGGCCGATCACCTCGCTCAGCCCGTATATGTCGACGGCGTCGATCGCGAACCGCTCCTCGATCTCGCGCCGCATCTGCTGGGTCCAGGGCTCGGCCCCGAAGACGCCCACGCGTAGCGAGGTGCCGCGCGGGTCTACGCCCTGCCGCTCGAACTCGTCCAGCAGTGTGAGCATGTAGGACGGGGTCACCATGATGACGGCTGGTTCCAGGTCGCGGATCAGCTGCACCTGCCGGGCCGTCATACCGCCGGAGGCCGGCACGACCGTACAGCCCAGGCGCTCGGCACCATAGTGGGCGCCCAGACCACCGGTGAACAGCCCATAGCCGTAGGCTACATGCACGATATCGCCGGGCCGTCCGCCGGCCGCCCGGATCGACCGCGCCACCATGTCGGCCCACATGGAAAGGTCGTTGTCCGTATAGCCGACCACCGTGGGGCGCCCGGTGGTGCCGCTGGAGGCGTGCAGCCGGCGGATCCGCTCGCGCGGCACGGCGAACATGCCGTACGGGTAGTTCTCCCTGAGGTCGGCCTTGGTCGTGAAGGGGAAACGGGCCAGATCGGCGAGGGAACGGCAGTCCTCGGGGCGGACACCGGCCTTGTCGAAGGACTCCCGGTAGAACGGCACGTGGTCATAGGCGTGCCGCAGCGAGGTGCGCAGCCGCTCCAGCTGAAGTTCCCGCAGCTCCCCGGGCCCGAGCCGCTCGCCCGCGTCGAGCAGGTCCGTCGCATCCGCCATCGCGTTCGTCTCCCTCGCCGTCCTCACATTCCGGACGACCGATCATTCGGTCGCCCCGTTCGGGGCCAGTAATTCAGGCCATACGGCTCCAGGCAAGGGGGCAGCGCGGATTTTCTGCACCGGTCCATCGCCCTGTGCGGCGCGGCGCTCCCGCCACGGCCGTAGAGCGTTGCGCCGCTGTGCCGTGGGCCGACATGATCACGACCATGGCCACCTTCACCACGTCCGACGGCACCCGGCTCGCCTATCACCAGCGGGGTGCCGGTGAGCCCCTCGTCGTCCTGCCCGGCGGCCCGATGCGTGCCTCCGCTTATCTCGGCGACCTCGGCGGGCTGACCGCGCACCGTCGTCTGGCCCTGCTGGACCTACGGGGCACCGGCGACTCCGCGGTGCCGGCGGACCCGGCGACGTACCGCTGCGACCGGATGGTCGAGGACGTGGAGGTGTGGCGCGCACATATGGGTCTGGAGCACATGGATCTGCTCGCCCACTCGGCAGGCGCCGCCCTGGCCATGCTCTACGCGGCCCGCCACCCGCAGCGGGTCCGACGGCTGTTGCTGATCACGCCCAACCCGTCCGCCCTGGGCATGCGGGCGACCCCCGAGGACCGGCTGGCCGCGGCCCGGCTGCGCGCGGACGAGCCGTGGTTCGCCGGGGCGTTCCCCGCCTTCCGGGCCTGGCTGGCGGGCGAGGCGGACTTCGACGACGTCTTCCTGCCGTTCTTCTACGGCCGCTGGGACGAGGTCGCCCGGGCGCACACGGACGCCGAACTGGAGCAGACCAACGAGGAGGCGGGGGAGCGCTACTTCGCCGACGGTGCCTTCACACCGGATGCCACCCGGACCGCCCTCGCCGCGCTGACCGCGCCGGTCCTCGTGCACGCCGGGGAGCGCGACGGCGGTCCGTGCCCCGACCTCGCCCGCCGTACCGCCGCGGCCTTCCCGAAGGCCGAGTTCACCGTCCAGCCCGGCGCCGGTCACTACCCCTGGCTGGACGACCCGGAGTGGTTCCGCAAGCGCGTCCTCGCCTTCCTCGACGGGCCGGCGGACGCCGCTCCGCCCTCGGCAGAGTAGACGGCCAGGGACACCACGGCTCCGCACACGTCAACGCGAACGGCATCAGGCTGGCCTGCCGGACCTGGAGCCCGGTGGACTCCCCCAAGTACTCGGCTTCTCTCGAACCCGGCGGGACCCCCATCGCCCGGCCTGCTGCTGCACTGCCGCGGCGCCGACGGCGCGGACTGGACAGCTGTCGCCGCGCGGCTCGCGGCACCCTCGCGTCCCCGCCCGGTGCACGCCCCCGACCTGAGCGGCCACGGGCACAGCGACTGGCCGGGGGACTGCCGGGCCGAGGCGATGGGCGACGACATCCGTGCCCTGCCGGCCGCCCTCGGCCACGACAGCGCCGATGGCGTGGACCATTCGCTGGGCGGCATCGTCGCCTGCCTGCTGGCGCAGCGGCATCCTGGGGTCGTACGACGTCTGGTTCTGGAGGACGGGTGCGCGCCCGACGCACAGCGCAACGCTCCCGATCCTGTGTGGTGGGACCACATGGACCGGATCACCATGCGACGGTGGTCATCGGGGGTGGTCCCACCAGCCTCATCCCACAGGACCAGGTCGCGCAGCCCGCCGCCCTGATCCCGGACGCCGTGCTCGTGGCCCTTGACGCGGGCACCTGGCGCACGAGTCCCACTCGGCGGACTTCCTCGACCTGGTGCGGAAGTTCCCCGACCGATGACCGACGTCACCGGCGGATTCAGCGCCCCTGCGGCCCGAACGCCTTCAGGAACCGGTCGCGGAAGTTGTCCATCCCCCAGATGGGAGCGCCGGCGGCGGGCTTCAGGCCTTCTGTCCAGCCCCAGCCGGAGATCCGGTCCAGCACCCTGGGGTCGTGGGCGACGATCGTGACCGGCACGTCCTTGCGGGGGCTGTTCGCGGTGACGGTCGGTACGGGCTGGTGGTCGCCCAGGAAGACCAGAACCGTGTTCGGGTTGCCGTACCGCCGCAGGAACCCGACGAGGCTGTTCAGCGAGTACTCGATGGAGGTGCGGTACTCGGCGCGCACGCTCTCCGGGTTGCTCCAGACCTCGTTTTCGGTCTTGCCGCCCCGTCTGACCCGCTGGAAGACCGAGCCGTCGCCCAGCGACGCCCAGTCGACCATGCGGGGCACGGGCGCCCACGGATAGTGGCTGGAGGTGAGGATGATCTCCGCCATCAGTGGACCCCGGCCGCGCTTGCCGAACTCCCGTCGCTGGAAGGCCTCCAGGGCGTACTGGTCCGGCACCTGCGACCAGCCGAAGTCCGGGCCGTGGTAGTCCAGGTGATGGCCGTCGTAGACATGGTCCAGGCCGAAGAACCGGCCCTCGGGCCAAGCCACCAGCACTCCGGGCACGACCCCGACCGTGCGCCAGGCGCCGGTCCTGCGGAAGGAGCCGCTGAGGGTCGTCCGGTCGCTGGAGGTGAGGCTGCGGAATCGCTGCTGGTTGCTGATCCACAGGCCGGACAGGAACGTCGAGTGGGCCAGCCAGCTGCCGCCACCGGTCACCGGCGAGGTCAGCCAGCCGCTGCGGGCCCGGAATCCGGCGGCCTTGAGCGTCATGGTGCTCTGCTTGAGGACCGCGTCGATCGGCGGGCCCATCGTCGGGTCCTCGATCGCCGAACGGCCGTAGCTCTCGATGAACGTGAACAGCACGTCCTTGCCGCGCAGGCCGGTCAGCAGCTGGTTCGACGGCGTGCGGGCGAACGCGTCGACGGCGGCCTGGCGCCGGAAGAGACGCGCGTCCGCGAGGGAGACGCGGACCTGCTTGGCCCGGTCGCCCAGCAGGTCCGCGTCCAGCGTCGAGGCGACCGGTGCGCCGCCGGTGCGCAGTCCGAGCACGACACAGGTGACCCAGACGGTGCCCAGCACCAGGACGACGCGGACGGCCCGGGCGCGATGACGGGCCATCAGGGCGGTCAGCCGGACCGTCGCGCCCGTCGTCAGGAGGAGGACAGCGACCGTGAGGACCAGCGCACCGGCGAGCGCGGCCAGTTCGCCGGTGCGGCCGGAGGTCTCCCGCAGATAGTCCGCCGCGTTGCCCAGCAGGCCCCAGTCCAGCACCAGGTCGAAGGGGCGGTACAGCACCGTGTAGAAGCCGATGTCCAGGCATTTGAGAAGGGCGACCAGCCCGATCAGCACGCCGACGGCCACCGCCCCGGCCCGCCGCGCCCGCGGCGGCAGCATGAGCAGCGCGGTGGCGAGCAGCACACCCTCACCCGGCAGCCGCACGAATGCCACGGGCGCGAGCTGATCGGGTTGATCAGGCAGCAACAGCGCGGCCAGAAGAAGGCCGACAGCGAGAACGCTGACCCCCACGGCCACACTCCGCGCGATACGGGTGCCCCCGCCGCCCCGTCCGCTCAACGCCCCGATCAACGCACCGAAGCCGAACCCGCTCCAGACACACGCACCGAGCCGCCCGGCCTTTGCCGCCGGCCCAGCAGGGTCTTGGGCTCCCGCCTGCCCGGCAGAACCTCCGGCCTCCCCCGGCCCGGCAGGCTCTCCGCCCTCCGCCGGGCCCCCAGACGCCCCGGCTCCAGACCGCCCGGCTCCAGACCGCCCGGCTCCCCCCAGCCCGGTGTTCGACTCGTCTGCGTTCCCCGGCAGGTGGTCTGGCGTGCGGTGGGACACCCGGGATCCTTCCGTGCGTGGCCGGTGGCGGTGGCGGTGTCGGTGCCGGGGCGGAGGGCCGGGACCGGCGTCGCTCGACCGACCGGCGGTCACTGAGCGTGGTCGGATGGCGCCGATCGTGCGCACAGAGTAGTCCTGCCGGGCGGTGCGGGCGGTGGGACACCCCGGGGCGCTACCGCCGCTCGGCGGCCACCGCCACCTGCCGTGCCCACCGGTAGTCCGCCTTGCCGCTCGGAGACCGCTGGATGGAGTCCGTGATCACCAGCTGGCGGGGGATCTTGTAACCCGCCAGCCGGGTACGGCAGTGGCCCTGGATGTCGGCGAGCGAGGGGTGCGCCGCTCCCTCGCGCAGCTGCACCACGGCCGCCACATGGTTGCCCCAGGTGGCGTCCGGCACCCCGGCGACCAGCGCGTCGTACACGTCCGGATGCGCCTTGAGCGCCTGCTCGACCTCCTCCGGGTAGACCTTCTCGCCTCCGGTGTTGATGCACTGCGAGCCCCGGCCGAGCACGGTGACCACGCCGTCCTCGTCGACCGTCGCCATGTCGCCGAGCAGGACCCAGCGCTGTCCGTCCTTTTCGAAGAACGTCTCGGCGGTTTTCCGTGGGTCGTTGTAGTAGCCGAGCGGGACATGACCGCACTGGGCGACCCGGCCGATCTCGCCCGTGGCGACCGGCTCGTGTGTCGCCGGATCCACCACGCGGGTACGGGAGTTGACCCTGAGGCGGAAGCCGCGCTCGGGGCCCGAGTCCTCCGTCGCCGTACCGTTGAAGCCGGACTCGGAGGAGCCGAAGTTGTTGAGCAGCATGGCGTTCGGGACCAGCTCCCGGAACTGCCGGCGCACCGTCTCCGACATGATCGCGCCCGACGAGGACACGCTGAACAGGGCGGAGCAGTCCGTGCCCTTGAGCGGCCCGCTCAGCGCGTCGATCAGCGGCCGGAGCATGGCGTCGCCGACCAGCGACATGCTGGTGACCTTCTCCTTCTCGACGGTGCGCAGCACGTCCTCCGGAACGAACTTGCGGTGTACGACGACGCGTTGGCCGAAGTTGAAGCCGATGAACGCGGTCAGCGTGGACGTGCCGTGCATGAGCGGGGGAGTGGGGAAGAAGGTGATGCCGTAGCCGCCGGTGGCGACCCGCTCGGCCAGCTCCTCCGGCGTCTTCACCGGCTCTCCGGTGGGCGCTCCGCCGCCCAGCCCGGCGAAGAAGAGGTCCTCCTGGCGCCACATCACGCCCTTCGGCATGCCGGTCGTGCCGCCGGTGTAGATGATGAACTGGTCGTCCCCGGAGCGGGCCGGGAAGCCCCGCCCGGGCGAACCGGCGGCCTCCGCGTCGGCGAACGCCACAGCCTCGGGCACCGCCACAGCCTCGGGCACCGCCACAGCCTCGGGCACCGCCACAGCCTCGGGCGCCGCCAC
>NZ_CM002285.1:8709658-8767731 GCF_000497445.1 Streptomyces roseochromogenus subsp. oscitans DS 12.976
CGGTAGAGATACACCAACTCCTCTTCGACATAGCGGTAGTTGACGTTGACCGGAACGATCCGCGCCTTCAGGCAGGCCAGCACCGTCTGCAGGTACTCGACGCCGTTGTACAGGTGGAGGCCCAGGTGCTCCCCGGGGTGTATCCCGCTGGCGAGGAGGTGATGGGCGACGCGGTTGGCGGCCGCGTCCAGCTCCGCGTACGTGAGGCGGCGTTCCGCGCCGGTGCCGGGATGGTCGACGTACACGAGCGCCTCGCGGTCCGGGACCACGTCGACGACCGACTCGAACAGGTCGGCAAGGTTGTACTCCACCGCTCCTCCTGACCCCGGCAGCCCTGACGAAGAAAGGTGAGAACCATCGCTTCGCCGGTCATCAGAGCAAACGGCGCCGCAACTGTGAAGGCCTCACGCCAATAAATCTGACTACCTGTCAGAAAACCCTTGAAGTGCCTCCCCGCCTACTGCAACCTGTTCTCGTTCTCACCGAGGGGAGACAAGTCCATGGGCGGGACGGAACACCTCACCGTGCGGCGTGAGGGCGCCACACTGGTGCTCACGCTCAACAGGCCCGACGCCAGGAACGCGCTCTCGCTGCCGATGCTCGTCGGCCTGTACGACGGCTGGTTCGAGGCCGACGAGGACGACGAGATCCGCTCGATCGTGCTCACCGGTGCAGGCGGCTCCTTCTGCGCCGGAATGGACCTGAAGGCGCTGGCCGGGAACGGTATGCAGGGCGAGCACTACCGCGACCGGCTCAAGTCCGATCCCGACCTGCACTGGAAGGCGATGCTGCGCCACCATCGCCCCCGCAAACCGGTGATCGCCGCCGTCGAGGGGTACTGCGTCGCGGGCGGCACCGAGATCCTCCAGGGCACCGACATCCGGGTCGCGGGCGAGTCCGCGACCTTCGGCCTGTTCGAGGTCAGGCGCGGCCTGTTCCCGATCGGCGGCTCCACCGTCCGGCTGCAACGGCAGATCCCGCGCACCCACGCCCTGGAGATGCTGCTCACCGGACGGCCCTACAGCGCCCGGGAGGCCGCGGACATCGGCCTGATCGGCCATGTCGTCCCCGACGGCGCCGCGCTCGGCAAAGCGCTGGAGATCGCGGAGCAGATCAACGCCTGCGGCCCGCTCGCCGTCGAGGCCGTCAAGGCGTCGTTGTACGAGACCGCCGAGATGACGGAGACCGACGGCCTCGCGGCCGAACTCGCGCGCGGCTGGCCGATCTTCGACACCGCCGACGCCAAGGAAGGCGCCCGCGCCTTCGCGGAGAAACGGCCCCCCGTCTACAAGCGCGCGTAGCGCTGCGCCGGCTCAGGCCGGTTTGGACACCGCGGGCCGTGTGTGGCTGGTCGCGCCCACCCGGCGGAGCCGCATGTGTCACCGCCCCGCGCCCCTTTTGGGCGCGGCCTCGCCGACCTTCCCAAGGAGGCAAGCCCCGATGCCCGACGTCCTCAAAGCACCTCTCGTCGTCGAGTTCCCGTTCACCCGCTCCCTCGGCCCCGTCCAGAGCGCCTTCCTCACCGGCCTGCGCGAACGTGTCGTCCTCGGCGTGAAGACCGCCGACGGACGCACCCTCGTCCCGCCCGTCGAGTACGACCCCGCCACCGCCGAGGAGATCCGCGACCTGGTGGAGGTCGCGCCCACGGGCACGGTCACCACCTGGGCGTGGAACCACGAACCGCGCCGCGGCCAGCCTCTCGGCACCCCCTTCGCCTGGGTCCTGGTCCGGCTCGACGGCGCCGACACTGCCCTGCTGCACGCCCTCGACGCCCCCGGCGCCGACTCCGTGCACACCGGAATGCGGGTCCGCATCCGCTGGGCCGCCGAACGCACCGGCGCCATCACCGACATCGCCTGCTTCGAGCCGTACGACGGAGAGCCCCACCGGCCGGGTGGCCACACCGGCGAGTTCGAGGACCCGCTCACCGGAATCGTCGCCCCGGCCCGCCTGGACTACACCTACTCGCCCGGCCGCGCCCAGTCCGCCTACATCGACGCCCTCTCCGCACAGCGGACGGTCGGTGAACGCTGCCCCTCCTGCCGCAAGGTGTACGTCCCTCCGAGGGGTGCGTGCCCCACATGTGGTGTGGCCACAAAGGAACAGGTCGAAGTAGGTCCCCGCGGCACAGTCACCACCTTCTGCATCGTCAACATCAAGGCTGCGCATACGGCGAATCTCGACATCGAGGTGCCCTACGTCTACGCGCACATCGCTCTCGACGGCGCCGACCTCGCCCTGCACGCCCGGATCGGCGGCATCCCCTACGACCAGGTGCGCATGGGCCTGCGCGTCGAGCCCGTGTGGACGGAGGGCGCCCGCTACCCCGGCTACTACCGGCCCACCGGTGAGCCCGACGCGGACTACGAGACGTACAAGGAGCTGCTGTGACCAGCGAAGAAGCCCCCGCCGTCCGGGAGATCGCGGTCGTCGCCTTCGCCCAGACCGACCACCGGCGCTCCACCGAGGAGTCCTCCGAGGTCGAGATGCTCATGCCGGTCCTGCACGAAGTCCTCGCGCAGACCGGCTTGAAGACCGCCGACATCGGCTTCACCTGCTCCGGTTCCAGCGACTACCTCGCGGGCCGCGCCTTCTCCTTCACCCTCGCCCTCGACGGTGTGGGCGCCTGGCCGCCGATCTCCGAATCGCACGTCGAGATGGACGGCGCATGGGCGCTGTACGAGGCCTGGACCAAGCTGCTCACCGGCGACGCCGACACCGCGCTCGTCTACTCCTACGGCAAGAGCTCACCCGGTTCGCTACGGGACGTGCTGACCCGCCAGCTCGATCCGTACTACGTAGCTCCCCTGTGGCCCGACTCCATAGCTCTGGCCGCCCTCCAGGCGCAGGCCCTCATAGATGCCGGCCACACCGACGAGCCCGCACTGGCGGCCGTCGGCGCCCGCAGCCGCGCCGACGCCACCGCCAACCCGCACGCCCAGCTCAAGGGCCAGATCCCGCACGGCGACCACGTCGTACGACCGCTGCGCACCGGCGACTGCCCGCCCGTCGGCGACGGCGCCGCCGCCGTGATCCTCGCGGCGGGGGAGCGGGCCCGGGACCTGTGCGCACGGCCCGCCTGGATCCGGGGCATCGACCACCGGATCGAGGCACATGGCCTCGGCGTCCGCGACCTCACCGACTCACCGTCCACCCGGCTCGCCGCCGAGAAGGCGGGTGCCTTCGAACAGCCCGTGGACACCGCCGAGTTGCACGCACCGTTCACCGCCCAGGAGGTCATCCTGCGCAGGGCGCTCCGCCTCGGCGACGACGTACGCGTGAACCCCTCCGGCGGGGCGCTGGCCGCCAACCCCGTCATGGCCGCGGGACTCATTCGCATCGGCGAGGCCGCCGCCCGCATCCATCGCGGCGACTCCGACCGCGCCCTCGCCCACGCCACCTCCGGCCCCTGCCTGCAGCAGAACCTGGTCGCCGTACTCGAAGGGGATCCACGATGAGCAAGGAGCCCGTGGCCGTCATAGGCGTCGGCCAGACCAAGCACGTGGCCGCCCGCCGGGACGTCTCGATCGCCGGACTCGTCCGCGAGGCGGCACAACGGGCCCTGGAGGACGCCGAGTTGACCTGGGCCGACATCGACGCCGTCGTCATCGGCAAGGCGCCCGACTTCTTCGAGGGCGTGATGATGCCCGAGCTGTACCTCGCCGACGCGCTCGGCGCCGTGGGCAAGCCCATGCTGCGGGTGCACACCGCCGGCTCGGTCGGCGGGTCCACCGCGCTGGTGGCCGCGAACCTGGTCGCCGCCCGCGTCCACGGCACCGTCCTCACCCTCGCCTTCGAGAAGCAGTCCGAGTCGAACGCCATGTGGGGCCTGTCCCTGCCGATCCCCTTCCAGCAGCCCCTCCTCGCCGGCGCGGGCGGCTTCTTCGCCCCCCATGTGCGCGCCTACATGCGGCGCAGCGGGGCCCCCGACACCATCGGCTCCCTCGTCGCCTACAAGGACCGGCGCAACGCCCTGAAGAACCCCTACGCCCATCTCCACGAGCACGACATCACCTTGGAGAAGGTCCAGGCCTCACCCATGTTGTGGGACCCCATCCGCTACTCCGAGACCTGTCCGTCGTCCGACGGCGCCTGCGCCATGATTCTCACCGACCGCGCCGGAGCCGCCCGCGCGCCCCGCCCGCCCGCCTGGATGCTGGGCGGTGCCATGCGCAGCGAACCGACCCTGTTCGCCGGCAAGGACTTCGTCTCCCCGCAGGCCGGGAAGGACTGCGCCGCCGACGTCTACCGCCAGGCCGGCATCGCCGACCCGCGCCGGGACATCGACGCCGTGGAGATGTACGTACCCTTCTCCTGGTACGAGCCCATGTGGCTGGAGAACCTGGGCTTCGCCGCCGAGGGCGAGGGCTGGAAGCTCACCGAGTCCGGGGTGACCGAACTCGACGGGGACCTGCCCGTCAACATGTCGGGCGGGGTGCTGTCCACCAACCCCATCGGCGCGTCCGGCATGATCCGCTTCGCCGAGGCCGCCCTCCAGGTGCGCGGCCAGGCCGGAGAACACCAGGTGGACGGCGCCCGGAAGGTACTCGGACACGCCTACGGCGGCGGCTCCCAGTTCTTCTCCATGTGGCTCGTGGGAGCGCGGCCCCCGGACTCCTGAAAGTCCTTCCCACGTGGCCTGTTGAGCATCGTGAGCGGTCGCTAGGCTGGCCCGCGGACGACGAACCGGGAGGAGCACGGACGTGGCCGAGAGCACCATCCAGCAGCAGTCGCTCGCGGGCTGGGACAAGCCGGACCTCGACCTCAGCAACGCCGAATGGCAGTCCAGCAGCCGGGGGCTGGGCGATGTCCAGATCGCGTTTGTCGAGGGCTTCATCGCGATGCGCAACAGCGGCCGTGCGGAGAGCCCATCCCTGATCTTCACGCCGGCGGAATGGGGTGCCTTCGTCTCCGGAGCCCGGGAAGGGGAGTTCGACCTCACCTGACCCTTCCCCGAGCGCCCGGCGCCGCACGGCCGACGGCAGCCGAACCGGGGGTGTTCCACGCCGATTTCCGGACACGCGACCAGCGGGGCTCCGCCGGGACCGACGCCTGCGTCAGGCTGGTTCCAGCAAGGGGAAGGTCGTGTTCCGAAAGGTGAGGAACGATGAGCACTGCACCCGTCATCGCCGCGGTCGACGGTTCGGACGACAGCCTGCGCGCACTGGAGTGGGCCTTCGACGCCGCCCGCCGTCGCGCCGCACCGCTGCGGGTGGTGCACGTACGGCAGTACGCCGCCTGGGGCCAGGCCGACGTGCTGGTCGCCGGGCCGCCGGAGGCGGAGGGCGATCCGGTGCTGGACGACGTGCACGCCCGGCTCGCGGACCGCGGCACGGAGCCCTCCGTGGAGTACGTCGCCCTGGAGGGCGTCCCGGGCGCCGTCCTGCCCGAACTCGGCACGGACGCCCAGCTGTTGGTCCTCGGCTCCCGCGGCCGCGGGGGCTTCGCCAGCCTGCTGCTCGGCTCCAACGGCCTGGCCGCCGCCCGGGACGCCGAGTGCCCCGTGGTCGTCGTACCCCGGCCCGACCGGCAGGTGCACGGGGACTGGCCGGCCGAGCCCGGGCCCCGGGTGGTCGTGGGGCTGCACGTCGACAGCCCCGACGACGGCGCCCTCGCCCTCGCCTTCGCCGAGGCCGCTGTGCGCAAGGCCCGGGTCCAGGTGATCGCCGCCTATCCGTGGCCGGTGCAGACCTGGTCCGCCCCCGGCCAGATCGTGCCGCCCCAGGTCGACCAGTACGTCGTCGCCAACGAGACCCGCACCCTCGCCGAGGGCTACCTCGCCCCGCACCGCAAGCGGCACCCCGAGGTGCGCGCCGACGCCGAGGCGCTGCCCGGCGACGCGGCCGGCCATCTCGTCGCCGCCTCCAAGGACGCCGAACTGGTCGTGGTCGGCCGGCACCGGCGACGGCTGCTCGCCCCGGCCCGCATGATGGGCTCGGTCACCCAGGCCGTCCTGCTGCACGCGGCCAGCCCGATCGCGGTGGTGCCGCCGGAACCGCCGCAGGAGTGAGGCGGGCAGGGGCCGTGGTCGTCTAGCAGACCGTACGGCGCCGCGCAATGCGTCCGGTGCCGAGCGGCACGGACCGGACTGTGGTGTCCCGCGCCATGGTGCCGGGCCATAGGGGTTCGTACGGTTCCGCCACGCCCGGCGCTCCAGGCGCCGACCCGCGCACGAGCGGCCGGGACACATGTCCGCCGAAGGAGCCGCTCATGCCCCTGCCCATGTTCAGAAAGGCGCCCGGAGCGCCGCCCCCTGCGCGCCTGCTGCCCCGCTTGCTGCCCCGTCTCCTCGCCGTCGTAGCCGTCGTCCTCGGCACCGCGCTCGCCGGTCCGCTGCCCGCAGCCCGGGCGTCCGTGGGGCTCACCGAGGTGAGCGACTTCGGATCCAACCCGGGCAACCTCACCATGTATGTGTACCGGCCCGCGTCGCTGCCCGCGCATCCGCCGGTCGTGGTCGCCCTGCACGGCTGCACCCAGAGCGCACAGGTCTACGCCGACAACTCCGGACTGCCCCAACTCGCCGACCGGGACGGCTTTCTGCTCGTGCTCGCGCAGACGACGACCGCCAACAACCCGAGCCAGTGCTTCAACTGGTTCCAGACCACGGACAACCGGCGCGGACAGGGCGAGGCGCTCTCCGTCCGGCAGATGGCGGGCCAGGCCGTGACCGCCTACGGCGCCGACCCCCAGCGGGTCTACGTCACCGGTCTGTCCGCGGGCGGCGCCATGACCGCCGTCATGCTCGCCACCTACCCCGACGTCTTCGCCGCCGGCGCCGTGATCGCGGGCCTGCCCTACGACTGCACCAGGGACAACAGCCCCTACACCTGCATGAACCCGGGCGTCGACCTCAGTCCCGACGCATGGGCCCAGCGGGTGCGGGACGCCGATCCGTCGTACACCGGGCCATGGCCGCGCGCGGCCGTCTGGTACGGCGACCAGGACACCACCGTCGTCCCGCGCAACGCCACGGAGCTGCGTGACCAGTGGACGGCCCTGCACGGTCTCTCACAGACCCCGACCCGGACCACGACCATCGGCCCCGACGCCACCCGGCAGGAGCAGTACCTGGCCTCCGACGGCACGGTCGCCGTCGAGGTCGACAGGGTCCCCGGCATCGGCCACGGCACCCCGGTGGACCCGGGCACCGGCACCCAGCAGTGCGGCAGCACCGGCGCCCCCTACTTCCCGGCCTCGATCTGCTCCAGCTACTGGATCGCCCGGTTCTTCGGCCTGGACACGACCGATCCGGGCGGCGGAGGCAGTGGTGGCGGCACCGGCGGTGGTGGCAGCGGCGCTGCTTGCTGGACGGCGAGCAACTACGCCCAGGTACAGGCCGGACGGGCCACCACCAGCGGCGGCTTCACCTATGCCAAAGGGTCTCAGCAGAACATGGGCCTGTACAACACCTTCGTCACCCACACACTGAAGGAGTCACCCACGGGTTACTACACCATCGCCGACAACGGCTGCCCCTGACAGAAGGTCAGCCACACCCGGTCATGGTGTTGTCCGACACCGTTGCGGGGGCCGCCTTCCTAGCGGCCCCACACATGTTCCGCACACCTCCATCACCCCTAGCCTCCAGCGCGTCCACCCACCGCCGGAGGAACCCGTATGCCCACCACACCGCCCGGACGTCGCCCACGCCGAACCGCTCTCCACGCACTGGCGCTCACCGCCGCCAGTCTGCTCCTGACCACCCCGGCCACCGCGGCCCCCACCGGCACACCGGACGAGCACTGCGCCGGCCGCACCCAGCTCCGGGTGCCCGGCGCTGCCCGTCAACAGGCCGACTGTCTGGACGAGCTGACCACCGCCGGCACCGTGGCCTCCGGCCACACCGACCCGGCCGACTACGCCGGTCTCACCCCCCAGGACCTGCCCACACCCAGCGGCGTCCCCGGCATCCAGATCGACGGCTACTTCCCGGACACCTCCACCACCAACACCGACCACGGCTGGCACCACGACGCCCAGTTCGTCATCCGGCTGCCCGACCACTGGAACGGCGGCCTGGTCGTCGCCGGAACCCCCGGCAACCGGGAGCAGTACGCCAACGACCGGGCCATCGCCGACTGGGTGCTCGCCCGCGGCTACGCCTACGCCGCCACCGACAAGGGCAACACCGGCACCGCGTTCTACCGCGACGGCCGGCGGCCCGGCGACGCCATCGCCGAATGGAACACCCGCCTCACCCAACTCACCCGCGCGGCCCGCGCCGTGGTCGCCCAGCGCTACCACCGGCCCCCGGCCCGCACCATCGCCACCGGTCTGTCCAACGGCGGCTACCTCGTCCGCTGGCAACTGGAGCACCACCCCGAACTGTACGACGGCGGAGTCGACTGGGAAGGCACCCTCTGGCGCACCGCCGGCCCCAACCCGCTCACCTTCCTGCCCACCACGCTGCGCGATTACCCCACCTACGCCGCCGGCGGAGCAGGAGCCGCCCAGGCCCAGGCCGGCCTGCACCGGGCCGGCTTCCCGGCCGGCTCGGAGTTCCTGTGGCCGTACCACTACCAGGCCTACTGGGACCTCACCCAGCGCATATACCGCGAGGAACTCGACCCCGGCTACGACGGCACCACCGAGGCCGGCACCCCGTTCTGCCGCTCCGGCACACCCGACTGCGACGCCGACTACGACTACGCGGCCCGCCCGGCGGCCGTCCACCGCGCGGTCGACCGGATCGCCCTCACCGGACGCATCGGCAAACCGCTGATCACCCTCCAGGGCACCCTCGACGTCCTGCTGCCGATCGGCGAGGACTCCGACGTCTACGCGCGCATGGTCCACACGGCCGGGCGTGGCGCCCTGCTGCGCTACTACCGCATCCAGGACGGCACACACACCGACTCCCTGGTCGACGCCTTCCCCGACCGGCTGCGCCCGATGGTGCCCTGCCACCGCTCGGCCTTCGAGGCACTGGAACGCTGGCTCTCCGGCACCGCCCTCCCGCCCGCCGACCACACCGTCCAGCGCCCGGCCGGCGCCACCCCGGCCACCCTGCTCACCAGCTGCCCGCTGGACTAGGCAGGGACCAGCGGATCGCCCGGGCGCCCACACGCCACCCACGGCAGCGTGGGCACGTACCATGGCCGCATGTCGTTCCTCCGCCGCCGCAGCGCCACCCCCGCCGGACCCGACTTCGACGTGCTGGCCATGGACCCGGGCGACTGGCCGGGCAACCTCGGCGCGGGCCTGCTGCCCGCGCCCGACGGCACCTGCCAGGGTGTCTTCCTGCGCTACGACCTCTTCGGCGGCCGCGGCCCCGCCATGATCATCGGCAATCTTCCGGAGGGCTCCCCGGCCCGCGAGGTCGCCGAGGGCGAGATCCCCTTCGAGGTGGGCCAGCTGCTGCTGGCGCTGGAGAACGACGAGGAGGTCACCGTCGTCGGCGTCGAGGACACCCCGGTCCTCCAGGGCGACAACCTCCTCATCGTGCGGCGGCTGAAGCTCTCCGAGTCCCGGATCTCCTGCGTCCAGTTCGACCGCAGCGACGGCGTCCTCGTCACCATCGCCGCCTGGGACCGCCCCATCACCGACGACCTGTACGCCCTGCTGAAGCCGCTCCCGGCGGAGCTTTTCCAGCAGGGCTGAGGCCCTCCTGCGCGGCTAGCGGGCCGCGCCTTCGAGGGTCACGTCCGCGGCGCGGACGAAGCCGACCCGGTGGCCGTACTGGATCTCGTAGTACAGGTCCTTGCCCATCACGACCCGGTGCGAGTCGGTGGTGAAGGTGACCGAGTAGTCGTACTCGCCCGGCACCTCGTCACCGACCACGTACTTCTGCCCGGCCGGGATCGTGTACGGCAGCGGTACGACCGACTGCACGGGGACTCCCTCCGGGTAGGCCTCCTTCTCCGGGTAGGCCCGGCCGTACACCGGGACGCTCGCCAGGCCCTCCTTCGGCGTGATCACCAGACCTCTGGCCGGCACCGCCGTCGGCGCCGTGCGCGGGTTCTGGAACCAGGCCTTCTGGCCCAGGTACCAGATCGCGGTCCAGTCGCCCCAGCGGTCCGCGACCGCGTACTGCTGACCGGTGGAGACGCGGGAGGACAGGTCGTTCACGTCGATGGTCGGGTCCGCCTTCATCCCGATGTCCTTGATCAGCGGCGCGTTCACATCGTGGTCCGAGTAGAGCCGCACCTCGCCGGAGCCGTGCGCCGGGCACGGCTCGCCCTTGGTGGCGCAGCCCGTGTACACGGGCTGGTTCGAGGCGTAGTCCGGCAGGATCGTCACCAGCCCGGACCGCTTGCCGGCGGTCCGCCTGAACGGGTGCCCCAGCAGCTGGAAGTAGTGCCGCCAGTCCCAGTACGGGCCCGGGTCCGTGTGCATGCCGGGGATCGTGGACGCGGTCGGACCGGGCACGTTCTCGTGGCCGAGGATGTGCTGCCGGTCCAGCGGGATGTCGTACTTCCGGCTCAGGTACTTCACCAGCCGGGCCGAGGACCGGTACATCGCCTCCGTGTACCAGGCGTCCGGGTTGGCGAGGAAGCCCTCGTGCTCGATGCCGATGGACCGGGCGTTGATGTCCCAGTTGCCCGCGTGCCAGGCCACGTCCTTCGCCTTGACGTGCTGGGCGATCAGACCGTCCGTGGAGCGCACGGTGTAGTTCCACGACACATAGGCCGGGTCCTGGATCAGGTTCAGCACCCCGTCCCAGGTGCCCTCCGTGTCATGGATGACGATGTACTTGATGGGCTGCGACACGGGGCGGTCGCCGAGGTCGTGGTTGCCGTAGTCGTTGTTCCCGAACTGCGCGTACGGCGCCCACACCGCCTCGCACGACACCGAGCCGGGGCACTCGACGCCGTCCGTCGGCAGTGTGCCCAGGCCCGCTCGCCGCAACTGGGCGGTGTCGGCGGTCAGCCGCGGCTGGGCCGCGAGCGCGACCAGCTGGCCGTCGTCCGTGGTGCGCTCCTCACCCGTGCGCAGGACGTCGTACACGTCGTTGGCGTACGCCGCCGCAGTCGCCGTGTCGTCTGCGCCGGAGAAGCGGGCCACCGCCGCGTACCAGTCGTCCGGGTCCGCGCTCAGTGGCTCGCCCAGCTGCTTCTGCGCGGCAGCGAGCAGGGCGGCGCCGCCGGCCACGTTCGCCGCCGGGTCGGTGCGCAGGTCCGCGGCCGGCCGGCCGATCAGCCGTGCGGCCTTCGCCAGCGTCTTCAGCCGGGCGGGGAGCGCGGACCCGGCCGGCACCTTGACGTCCGGGTGCAGAGCGGCGCGGGAGCCGTCACCGCGGGGGTCCTCCGCGCCCTCGGTGAGATGCTCCGTGGCGGCGATCGCGGTCCGGGCGTCCGTGAGATGCATCGGGCCGTAGCCGCCGCTCACGCTCGGCGCGCCCGCGTGCCAGTCCCAGCGGGACTGCAGGTAGGAGACGGCCAGCAGAACGCTCTGCGGCACGTGGTACTCGGCCGCGGCGGAGGCGAACGCCTGCTGCAGCCGGTGCGCGGAGGAGTCCGGGGCGCCCTGGGCGGGGGCGGCGCCGAGCAGCGGCAGCAGCAGGGCCGCGGACGCCAACGGGCCGACGGCCCGCCGCAGTTGTCTGTGGCCGTGGATGGACGGGGAGTGCGTGGCGGAACCTCGCAAAGCGGCCTCCTGTGACGGACGGGCGTGGCGGGGCGTGCGGCGCCGAGCTGGGTCAGTGGTACCGGCTGGCCGACGATCCGTCAATGATGCCTTCAAGACGGCGATTTCCCACGTCACGGAGGGGTTTCGGCGAGTTTCGCGACGGCGGTGCGCGGGCCTGCGCGGCGTCACTGGCGTACACCAGTGGCCACTTCGCGCGCATGTGCGCAACACGCCTGGACAGCGGAGGTGCGCAGCGCGTCCGCAGAACGGGTGTGCCGCGTCCGGACAGCGGGTGTGCGCGACCGTGCCTGGACATACGAAGGTCCGCGGTGCGCCGCCGCTCTGGCGCACCGCGGACCTTCGTCCCCGTCAGCGAGTCCCGACCGCAGCGCGGACGGCTTTGCGGGCCATCTGGCAGTCGTCGTGCAGCCGCCTGAGCAGCAGCCGCTGTTCCTCGCCGGACGGCGCGGCACCCGGGTGGGCCAGGCCCGGTGCCGCCGGGGCCGTATCGTGCATCGAACGCTGCACGGCCGTCTCGTACCTCCGGATCTCCCGGGTCAGCAGCAGCATCAGATTGACCAGGAAGGCGTCCCGGGAGGCCGGGCCCGCCGACTGGGCGATCTGGCTGATCTGCCGCCGGGCCACCGGCGCGTCCCCGAGCACCAGCCACAGCGTCGCCAGGTCGTACCCCGGCAGATACCAGCCCGCGTGCTCCCAGTCCACCAGCACTGGACCGGCCGGTGACAGCAGGATGTTCGACAGCAGGGCGTCGCCGTGGCAGAACTGCAGCATGCCCTGGCGGCCGACCTCGTGGGCGATGCCGTGCAGCAGTTTCTGCAGGTCGCCGAGGTCGCGGTCGGTGAGCAGGCCCAGCTCGTGATACCGGGTGATCCGGGCGCCGTAGTCCAGAGGCATCTCAAAGATGCCCGCCGGGGGCCGCCAGGAGTTCAGCCGGCACAGTGCGCCGAGCGCGGCCCGGATGTCGGCGCGCGGCGGCGCCTCCACCGGATGCCGCTGCAGCGCCGCCACGCGGCCCGGCGCCCGCTCGATCACCAGGGTGCAGTTGTCCGGGTCCGCCGCGATCAGCCGGGGCACGCGGACCGGAGGCCGGTGCCGGACGAACGAGCGGTATGCGGCTATTTCGTGCCGGCTCCGTTCGGCCCAGGCGGGCGAGTGGTCCAGCAGACACTTGGCGACTGCCGTGCTCCGCCCTGTCGTCCCGACCAGAAGGACGGACCGTCCGCTGCGCCGCAGCACCTGCACCGGAGAGAACTCCGGACAGATCCGGTGCACCGAGGCGATGGCGGTGCGCAACTGCGCGCCCTGGGGACCGGACAAGTCGAGTCTCCCGCTGAGCGGTTGGGTACCGGGCTGCCCAGGAACCCGCCGCGGCCGGCCCGCGACCGGTACCGGTCCGCCCGGACGCGCCACCGGGTCGAGGTACGGCCCGCCGCTGGTGGGGCGGGGACGCAGCGGCCGGGGCGGGGCGGACACGGAGGACGATGCTGCGTACATGGGAGATACAGATCCCTTCGTGTGCCTGCGGTGCCTGCCTGTGGTTCCGTGCGCGGCGCAGCTGCGTGAGGACGGTGCTCGGGGGAGCGCGTACTCCGATCGCATGCACTGCGGGCGCGCGCCTGCCCGGCCCGGCCGCCGGGGTGCACCCTGGGGAATGCACCTGTCGTACCGAGTTGGCGACCGGGTCGGGGTGGCGCGTTCCTACTCGACACCCGATGCCCCGTGGCACACCATCTGGCGGACCCTGGCGAACCCTGGCGAATAGTCGCCCGGCAACCTCCACCGGGCTACTGTCAACTCAGCCGAGAACCTGGGGGCTTGACGTGAGCGGACAACCCAACACCCGCCTGGCGGACCTGTTCGGCCTGGCCGGCTGGTCCAAGGGCGAACTCGCGAGGCTGGTCAACAAGCAGGCGGCGGCCATGGGTCACCCCCAGTTGTCGACCGACACCTCCCGGGTGCGGCGGTGGATCGACATGGGAGAGATCCCGCGCGATCCGGTGCCGCGGGTGCTGGCGGCCCTGTTCACCGAGCGTCTCGGCCGTGTCGTGACCATCGAGGACCTCGGTCTGGTGCGGCACGGGCGTGCGGGAAAACGGCAGGGCGACGGGATCGAGGAACATCCCGACGGCGTGCCGTGGGCGCCCGAACGTACCGCTGCGGTCCTCACCGAATTCACGGGAATGGACCTCATGCTCAACCGACGCGGCTTGGTGGGCGCGGGTGCCGCGCTCGCCGCGGGATCCGCACTCAGCAGCGCCATGTACGACTGGTTGCACACCGACCCGGCCCTGAAGGCCGACGCCCCCGTCCTCGACGACCCCCTGCACGCCGACCCCGCTGGGTTCGACCGCTATGAGGCCGCCCCCATCGGGTCGCAGGAGATCGAGGAACTGGAGCGCTCGGTCGAGGTGTTCCGCGCCTGGGACGCGGCCCGTGGCGGCGGGCTTCAGCGCAAGGCGGTCGTGGGCCAGCTCAACGAGGTGGGCGGCATGCTCGCCTACCACCATCCACCCCATCTCCAGCGTCGCCTGTGGGGCGTCGCCGCCAACCTCGCCGTCCTCGCGGGCTGGATGTCGCACGACGTCGGCCTGGAGCCCACGGCTCAGAAGTACTTCGTCATCGCCGCTCATGCCGCCCGCGAGGGCGGAGACCGGCCGCGCGCCGGCGAGGCCCTGTCCCGGGCGGCCCGGCAGATGGTGCACCTCGGCCGGCCCGACGACGCGCTGGACCTGATGAAGCTCGCCCAGTCCGGCGCGGGTGACGGTCTGCAGCCGCGCACCAGGGCGATGTTCCACACCATCGAGGCCTGGGCGCAGGCGTCGATGGGCAAGGGGCAGGCCATGCGCCGCACCCTCGGGCAGGCGGAGGACATGTTCGTCGCCGGCCGCGGCGAGGCCGAACCACTGGACTGGATGCAGACCTTCAAGGACGAGGACCTGTACGGCATGCAGGCCCTCGCCTACCGCACGCTGGCGGAGTTCGACCCGAGCGAGGCCGTGCACGCCCAGCACTACGCGGAGAAGGCGCTCGCGCTGCGCGTCGACGGACGGGAGCGGTCGAAGATCTTCGACCATCTGTCCATGGCGTCGGCCTGCTTCATCGCCGACGACCCCGAACAGGCCGACAGCTATGCCCGGCTGGCCCTGATGTCGATGGGGTCGAACTCCTCCCGTCGCACCTGGGACCGGCTGCGGCAGATGTACCGGCTGACCGCGGAGTACGCCGGCTATCCGAGGATCCACGAACTGCGGGAGGAGATCCGGCTCGCCCTGCCCAAGCCGAGGGCCAAGGGCGCGGGCACCGCACAGGCGTGAGCGCACAGGCACGGGGCCTGTGCGCCGGCTGACTTCAACAGCTCTTGCTACTTCGACACCATCGCCAACCTCTACAACTCATGGTCCGGCTCACGCGGTGACCTTGGCGACGAGCACGCACGCGTCGTCCTCGCGTCCGGCTCCGCCGAACTCCTCGACCAACGTCCGTACGCTGTCCCGCGCCGTGCGCGCGGCGTGGAACCGTGGGGCGAGGCCGAGCAGGCGGTCGGCGGCCGCGGTCGGGCTGTGCCCCGGCACCAGTCCGTCGGTGTACAGCACAAGCAGGTCACCGGGTTCGAGGGTCACCTCGGCCTGCCCGTAGACGGCGCCCGAGGTGGCGCCGAGCAGGACGCCGCCGGGCGCGTGCAGCAGGCGCCCCGTTCCGTCGCGGTACAGCAGCGGGGCGGGGTGTCCTGCCTGCGCCCAGACCAGGGTGCGTGTCGCGGGCCGGTAACGGCAGCAGACGGCGCTGCCGAGGGCGGGCTGCACGGTGGCGTCCAGTAACTGGTTGAGCATGCCCAGCAGTTCACCGGGCCGGGTGCCGGCCAGCGCCATGCCGCGTACGGCACCGAGCAGCATCGCCATACCGGAGGCGACGGACACGCCGTGCCCGGTGAGATCGCCGACGCTGAGCAGGGTCTCGCCGTCGGAGAGTTCCAGCGCGTCGTACCAGTCGCCGCCGATCAGCGTGTCCGTGGCCGCGGGGAGGCGGTGGGCGGCCAGGTCGAGGGTGCATGGGCCCTGGTGCGGGAGCCGCAGGGAGCCGCGCCATGGCGGTAGCACGGCTTCCTGCAGCTCGGCCGCGATCCGGTGCTCGGTCTGCTCCTGCCGGCGCTCACGCTGCAGCGAGTCACGGGTCTCGTGCACCGTCCGCCGGCAGCGGCGCAGTTCGCTGACGTCGCGCAGCACGGCCCACATCGAGGCGGTGCCGCCGTCGGCGCCGAGCACGGGTTCGCCCATCATGTGCACGGCCCGGACGGAGCCCTCGGGCCGTACGACACGGAACTCGCCGTCGATGGGTTTGCCGTCGACCAGACAGTCCGTCACCATCGCGGTCAGTTTCGGCCGGTCCTCGTCCAGGACCAGCGAGGGCAGTTCGTCCAGGGTGAGGGCGGGCCCGTCCGGGTCGAGGCCGAGGATCTGGTACAGCTCCCCGGACCAGGTCGCCGCGTCCGTCAGCAGGTCCCACTCCGCGCTGCCGACGCGGCTGAGCAGCGAGCCGCTCGGGGCGGGGGCCGGCGCGGGCCGGACGGCGAGCGTCCCGGCGGGTTCGGCCGGAGCGGCCGGCTCGGTGTGCGGGCCGTCCCGGAGCTGGGCCAAGTGGGCGTCCAGATCGTCCAGTTGGTGCAGCGCGAGGTCGTACAGAGCGCGCTGCCAGCGTTCCTCCGGGTCCGAACCGTCGCTCCGGGTGTCCCGCCGTACGGCGTCCACATCGCCTTTGAGCCGCCGCGTCTGCGTGATCAGCGCCTCGACCGAGCCGCGTCCGGGTGGCTGGGCGGCTGAGCGGTCCGCGGAGACTGGGGACGGCATGACGCACTCCGAAGGGGGACGATACGGCCAGGGGGACGGGGGACCGGTTACGACTGTTGCACAGCCCGCGACGCCCCGTAAGTGATTTGGCAACACACGATACGGTGGTGCTTCCGGCATATGCCAGAGTCTCGCCGGAGTGATCCCCGTACGTGCATGACGTACGCGCATCGCGGACCAAGTCGTAGAACTTCTACGGGAGTTGCATAAAGCCGGCCGCGCGCTCGGGACGCTCATCCGTATGTTCGTCGCTCCTGTGTTCCCGTGTGCCGCGACCGACTTGTACCTGTCGAACTCTGACCGGATTTGGCGGCATGTGGAGCGCCTTTGCGGAGTCCATAAAGACATGGATGCCATCACTGTCGCACAGTCCGCCCAGGCCCGGCTGATCACCGCCGAGGACCAGGAGATTCCCGTGTCCGCCACGCTGCGCTACTCCACGGACGATCCGCTGGCCGTCTTCGTGGACTTCCCCGCCGAGGCCGCCCTGGAGGGTGAGGAGGTCAGCTGGGTCTTCGCGCGCTCCCTGCTCGACCAGGGGCTGCGGGCCCCGGCCGGCCACGGGGACGTGCAGATCTGGCCGTACGGCCGTACGCGCACGGTGCTGGAGTTCCACTCGCCGCACGGACTGGCCCTGCTCCAGTTCCCCGCGTCCGCGCTGCGCCGCTTCCTGCTGCGCACCTACGCGGTGGTGCCGGCCGGGCGGGAGGATCTGTCCGGGGTGGTGGAGCGCGGGCTGAGCGCCCTGTTCGGCGGGGTGTGAGGCAACCCCGGGGACGACTTTGACTTATGTTCACCTTCGCCTCACCGCATCGGTCTGGACCCTGACCATCACCGCGGGCACCCTGGCGCGCGGTGTGCCGCAGGGGCACTCCGGTGACGAGGACGGGGCGAATGACACCGATCAGCCGAAGAGGCTTCGTGGGACTCGGCGCATCCGTGGCGGCGGGTGTGGCGCTGGGCGCCGGCACCCGCACCGACGCGGCCGCGGCCACCACGGCGACCGGCACGATCAAGGACGTACAGCACGTGGTGATCCTCATGCAGGAGAACCGCAGCTTCGACCACTACTTCGGCCGGCTGAAGGGTGTGCGCGGTTTCGACGACCGCAGCGGCATCACCCTGAGCGGCGGCTTCCCGGTCTTCAACCAGCCGAACGGGCTGGGCCGCCAGTACCCCTGGAAGCTCAGCGCGACCCCGGACGCGGGCGGGAAGGACGGCGAGACCCTCGCCCAGTGCAACGGCGACCTGCCGCACTCGTGGTCCTCACAGCACTCCGCCTGGAACAAGGGCCGGATGGACAACTGGGTCTCCGGCGTCGGCAACGTCCGCTCGCTCGGCTACCTGGACCGCTCCGACATCCCCTTCCACTACGCGCTCGCCGACAACTACACCATCTGCGACGCCTACTTCTGCTCCACGCTCAGTGCGACCGGTCCCAACCGCACCTTCCTGTGGAGCGGCAAGGTCGACTCCTCCAGCTACGACGGCGGCGACGAGTCCGGCCTGACCTGGCAGACCTACGCCGAGGCGCTGCAGGCCGCCGGGGTGACCTGGAAGGTCTACCAGAACGCGGCCGACAACTACGGTGACAACGGCTGCGCGTACTTCAAGAACTTCGCGAACGCCAAGGCGGGCGACCCGCTGTACGAGCGCGGTATGTCCTCGGTACCGAAGGTGACCGGATCGACCCCCGACGACATCGCCGCCGCGATCAAGGCCGACGTGCTCGCGGGCACCCTCCCGCAGGTCTCCTGGGTGGTCCCCAACCAGGCCTTCTCCGAGCACCCGTACGCCCCGCCCGGCGACGGCGCCCACTTCGTCAACCTCGTCTACCAGGCCCTCGCCGCCGACCAGGACGTCTTCGACTCGACCGTCCTGTTCCTCAACTATGACGAGAACGACGGCTACTTCGACCACGTGCCCCCGCCGGCGCCGCCCGCCGGCACGGCAGGGGAGTTCCTCAACGGGGTGCCGTACGGCTTCGGCTTCCGGGTCCCGATGCTCGTCATCTCGCCCTGGACGCGCGGCGGCTGGGTCTCCTCGGAGGTCTTCGAGCACACCTCGGTACTGCGCTTCCTGGAGACCTGGACGTCGGCCCTCGGCACGCCCGCCCAGTGCGCCAACATCAGCGACTGGCGACGCAAGGTCAGCGGCGACCTCACCGGGGTCTTCGACTTCGCCAACCCGGTCTACGGCTCGGTCTCCCTGCCCGCGACCAGCGTCATCGGCATCGACACCTGCGGCCCGCTGCCCAACCCGGTGCCGACGGACAACGCCCTGCCCGCCCAGGAGCCCGGCACCCGTCCGTCCCGCGCGCTGCCGTACCAGCCGGGCGGCTATCTGGACCACCTGGAGTTCGACGCGGCGGGCAAGATCCTCGCCTGGTTCACCATGACCAACCAGGGCGCGCCGGCCTCCCGGGCGGCCCACTTCTCCATCCACCCGAACGCCTACCGCGACACCACGCCGTTCCAGTACACGGTCGACCCGGGCGGCACCGCCTCCGACTTCTTCAACATCGGCACGGGCTTCGGCGGCGGCAAGTACGACCTGACCATGGTCGGACCCAACCGCTTCCTGCGCCGCTTCCAGGGCGACGCGACCAAGCCGGGCAAGTCGGCGGAGGTGAGCACCCGGTACGCGGTCGAGCCGGGCACGGGCAAGCTCGCGATCTACTTCAAGATGACCAACTCGGGCTCCGCGCCGGTGAAGTTCACCATCACCTCGAACCACTACCGCGGTGACGGCCCCTGGACCTACACCGTGGCCGCGGGCGGCTCGACGGAGGACTACTTCAACGCCGTCGCCTACCAGAACGGCTGGTACGACTTCACGGTGACCGTCGACTCCGACGCGACCTGGTCGCGTCGGTTCACCGGGCGCCTGGAGACGGGCGCCGCCGGCGTCAGCGGCTGAGACCGGCGTACAGGTCCGGGCGCGGAGCCAGGTCGACGGCCACGCGGCCGCCGCTCTCCAGCGCCCGGACCCCCGCCTCGGCGACGACGGACGCCGCGTACCCGTCCCAGACGCCCGGACCGGTGACCTCGCCGCGCCGGGCGGCGTCGGCCCAGGCCTGCACCTCGCGGTCGTAGGCGTCGGCGAAGCGGACGAGGTAGTCCTGTGCCACCTCCTCACGGGCGCCGCCCGCCGTGGTGACCACCATGGTGTGCTCGGCGCCGATCCGGGCGCTGCCCCGCTCGCACACGGCCTCGCAGCGCACCTGGTAGCCGAAGCCGCAGTTCACGAAGACCTCGACGTCGACGAGCGCGCCCGCTTCGGTCTCGAACAGCGCGAACTGCGGATCGAGCAGGCCCTCGGGGGCGTCCGCGGACGGCGTGGGACGCAGTACGGTCACCGCCGTCAGCTCCTGCCCCAGCAGCCAGCGGGCGGCGTCGATCTCGTGCGAGACCGAGCTGTTGATCAGCATCGCGCTGGTGAAGTGGCCGGGCGAGGAGACATTGCGGTGGGTGCAGTGCAGCATCAGCGGCCGGCCCAGACTGCCGCCGTCCAGCAGCGACTTCAGCCGGCGGTACTCGGCGTCGTAGCGGCGCATGAAGCCGATCTGGGCCAGCCGGCGGCCCAGCCGTGCCTCGGCCTCCACGACCCGCAGCGCACCGGTGGAGTCCGGCACCATGGGCTTCTCGCACAGCACCGGCAGCCCGCGGACGAAGGCGGCGAGCAGGGCCTCCTCATGGGCCGGACCGGGGGAGGCGATCAGCACGGCCGCGACACCGGGCGCGTCGAGCGCGGCGACCGGGTCCTGATGCACGGTGACGGAATCGATGCCGGCCACGGCCTCCTTCGCCCGCTCGACATCGGGGTCGGCCACCGCCACGACCCTGGCTCCGCTGACTACTTGATCGAGACGTCGTATGTGGTCGGCCCCCATGTGTCCGGCACCCAGTACCGCCACTCCCAGCGGGTCACCCATGTGCGCGCTCCCTTACGCCGACGATCACGCCGTAGCGTACGCCGCGCAGGGAGCGCTGCCTCGGGATCGCTGGGGATCGCCGGGGATTGCTGGGGGTACTGGGGATCGCCGCCCCGGGGGGCCTCAGTAGCGCAGAACCCCCGCGATCCCGTTCGCGTCGCCCAGCGAGCCGTCGGGGACGAAGCGGACCTCGGCACTGGTCTCGAGGCACTGCTCGACGATCTCGTCCACGATGTCGTCGCGGGCGTCCGGATCGCCGGGTTCGGCCGGCACGAGGTGGGCGCCGTCGTCGCGGACGGTCGTGCGGTAGTTCTCCTCGACCGCGAGCAGCCGGACCCGGCCTTCCCGGGCGTTCTGCCACAGCTCGTCCACCCCGGCCGCGAAGCTCTTGTGTCCGCGTGCCGAGGTCAGTTCGTCGATGACGGAGGTGGTGTCCTTGCGGGCCTCGTCCTCGAGGACCGGCCGCAGGGCCTGCCACACGGCGTTGGGGTCGGCGTGGGCCAGGCCCCCGCGCGGGACGTGGACGGCGGACCTGGCGACACTGCCCGCCTCGTCCAGCAGGGACAGTGCGGCCTGGTCGCCGGTGACGTAGAGCGGGCGGGGCTGCTCGCGCAGAACCGCCTCCAGCGAGGTGTCCGCCTCGCGCAGGAACCGGCGTGTGGCCTCGTCGCTGAAGGTGCTCGGCTGGTCGCCGATCTGCATCTGCCGCTCGGCGTCGAAGTTCTCCTGGCTGCGGATCAGCGGGAAGCCGCCGAAGTGCTCCTCGACGACCCGGTCGGGGCCACCGCTCCACAGGGTGGCGCGGTCGGCGGAGACCGACAGCACCCAGAAGGGCCGTTCGGCGGCCTGCGCGGAGACCAGATTGCGGGTGAGGAAGGTGTCGGAGAAGACCACCCGCTCGGGGACGGTGCGGGCCAGCGACCAGACCTGGTGCTCACCGGGGGCGGCGAAGATCACCAAGCCGTCCTCGGCGTGCGCCAGATCCACTTCCGCCAGCGCGCGGTCCAGCTGTTTCTCGATCTCGGCGCGCCGTTCACGGGTGACGGCGGGGTCGGCCTCCAGGCGTTTGCGTGCCTCGGTGACGACATTGCGCAGCCGGACGGGGTCCTGCCCGTTCTCCGGTTCGCGGCGGTGCGTCGGGGTCAGCACGGACACCGCCGGGTAGGGCCGCGGGCGCCGCAGTTCGGCCAGGGTCGCGGGACTCAGTGCGTGCTCCATGACAGCACGATAGGGCGGATTCACGCGTACGGCATTCGGGGTGTCCCGGACCCCGCCCGCCGCGTGAATTCCCCGGTCCGAGCCGGTGACGCGGCGCCGTGCCGCCGGTTACCGTACCCGTCGGTAACCGGACCGCGACGCACCCCCAGGAGGCCCCCATGCCGCAGCTCGAAGTCGACGGAGCGGCCCTGACGTACGACGACGAGGGCCCCCGTGACGCACCTGAGGTGCCCCTGGTCTTCGTCCATGGCTGGACCGCGAACCGCCACCGCTGGGACCACCAGATCGCGCACTTCGCCGAAAGACGCCGGGTGATCCGGCTGGACCTGCGCGGGCACGGCGAGAGCACCGGCGCGGGGGTGCGCACGATCGCGGAGCTGGCGCGGGACGTGCTCGCCCTGCTCGACCATCTGAAGGCCGAACGGTTCGTGCTGGTCGGCCACTCGATGGGCGGGATGATCGCGCAGACCATCGCGCTGGCCCACCCCGAGCGGGTGGAGCGGATGGTGCTGGTGGGCTCCATCGCCCGGATGACGTACAGCCGTGCCCGGGGCCTGCTCATGGCCGTCTCGACCCTGGTGCCGTACCGGCTGTTCGTGGCCGCCAACATCCAGCGTGCCTTCGCGCCCGGCCATCCGCGCGACGAGATCCGTGCGCACATCCGGGCTTCCGCCGCGACCCCGCGCGAGGTCGTGATGACGCTGTACGGCGCGATGCGCGCCTTCGACGTCCTCGACCGGGCCGGTGAGATCGGCACGCCCACGCTGATGGTGCACGGGTACCACGACGTCCAGCTGCCCGTGCGGCAGATGCTGCGGATGGCCAAGGCCTATCCGGACGCGGTCGTGCGCATCCTCGACGCGGGCCATGAACTGCCGCTGGAGAAGCCGGCCGAGCTGACAGCCGTGCTGGACCGGTTTGTGAGTGAAAAGGCCTGAACCATGTGCCGCTTGGTGAAGTTTTTGCTTCTGGCCGGTTCGCGACGGCGCGGGCCCGGTGGGCGGGCTTCACGGGATGTCGCGTAAGCAAAACACGGCCGAAACCATGGGGGTGGATGGGGCGCAGGTGTTACGGCCGAGTTGACTGCCTGGGGCAACCGACGGAGGCTGGTCGTATAGGTGCTAGTTACAACTGGTTCGCCGGCCGGTCCATGGCTCACCCGGGAAAGCCTAGGTGAGCGCCGGATCCGGCCGCCAGCCGGAGGCAGGAGGCAGCGCATGTGCGGCATCACCGGATGGGTCTCCTTCGACCGTGACCTGACAACCGAGGCCACGACATTGCATGCGATGACCGAGACGATGGCCTGCCGCGGTCCGGACGACCGCGGCACCTGGACACAGGGCCCGGCCGCTCTGGGCCACCGCCGACTCGCGATCATCGACCTCCCCGGCGGCCGTCAGCCGATGACCCTCGACACCCCTGAGGGAACCTTGGCGATGGTGTACTCCGGGGAGGCGTACAACTTCACCGAACTGCGCCGCGAACTCGAGGGCCGCGGCCACCGGTTCACCACCGACTCCGACACCGAGGTCGTCCTGCACGGCTATCTCGAATGGGGGGACGCGGTCGCCGAACGGCTCAACGGGATGTATGCGTTCGCCGTGTGGGACGGCCGCCGCGATCAGCTCGTGATGATCCGCGACCGCATGGGCATCAAGCCCTTCTACTACTACCCCACCGCCGATGGCGTCCTGTTCGGCTCCGAGCCCAAGGCGATCCTCGCCAACCCGCTGGCCCGCCGCCGGGTCACGCTGGACGGGCTGCGGGAACTGCTCGTCATGATCAAGACGCCCGGACACGGGATCTGGGACGGCATGCGCGAGGTCGAACCCGGCACGGTCGTCACCGTCGACCGCTCGGGCCTGTCGACGCGCGTCTACTGGCGCCTCGAGACCCGTGCGCACACCGACGACCGCGACACCACCATCACCACCGTGCGCTCGCTGCTCGACGACATCGTGCGCCGCCAGCTGGTCGCCGACGTCCCGCGCTGCACCCTGCTCTCGGGCGGCCTGGACTCCTCCGCGATGACGGCGATCGCCGCCCGGCAACTCGCCGCGCAGGGCGAGCGGGTACGCAGCTTCGCCGTCGACTTCGTCGGCCGGACCGAAAACTTCATAGCCGATGAGCTGCGCGGCACCCCCGACACGCCCTTCGTGCACGACGTGGCCAAGCTCGCCGACACCGACCACCAGGACATCGTGCTCGACCCGCAGTCCCTCGCCGACCCCGCCGTGCGCGAGCGGGTGATCCGCGCCCGCGACCTGCCGGTCGGCTTCGGCGACATGGACGCCTCGCTGCTGCTGCTCTTCCGTGCCATCCGGGAGAAGTCCACGGTGGCCCTGTCCGGTGAGTCGGCCGACGAGGTCTTCGGTGGCTATCTGCAGTTCTTCGACGAGGAGGCGCGGCGCGCCGACACCTTCCCCTGGCTGGTGCGCTTCGGCCGCGACTTCGGCGACGACTCCGACGTGCTGCGCTCCGACGTCACCAAGTCCCTGGACCTGGAGGGCTATATCGCCGACGGCTACCGCACCGCCGTCGCCGCCGTCGACCGGCTCGACGGCGAGAGCGACTTCGAGTACCGGATGCGGCAGATCAGCCATATGCACCTGACCCGGTTCGTCCGCATCCTGCTCGACCGCAAGGACCGGATGAGCATGGCCGTCGGCCTGGAGGTCCGGGTGCCGTTCTGCGACCACCGGCTCGTCGAGTACGTCTACAACGCCCCGTGGGCGCTGAAGTCCTTCGACGGCCGCGAGAAGAGCCTGCTGCGCGAGGCGGCAGCGGACGTCCTGCCGCGCTCGGTGTACGACCGGGTCAAGAGCCCGTACCCGTCCACCCAGGACCCGCAGTACGCCCGCGCCCTCCAGGACCAGGTCAAGGACCTGCTCTCGCGGCCCTCCCACCGGGTCTTCGACCTCATCGACCGCGACCGGCTCCGCACGGCCGCCGAACGCGAGGCGCCGATCAGCAGCCAGGCGGAGCGGCGCGGGCTGGAGCGCGCCCTGGACCTCGCGCAGTGGCTGGACGCCTACGCGCCCGAGGTGAACCTCAGCTGAGGCCGATGGCCCGGTCCGCGGCCGCCGCCGTGGGCTGCCACCACGTCGTCACCGGCTCCCACACCAGGACCTGCTTCCCGGTGCCGAGCCGGTCGGCGGTGAAGGAGCGGCCCCCGTGCGCGGCCGAGGCGGCCACGGTCACGGTGTGCACCCGGCGGGCCTCGGGGTCCGCCGGGTCGCCGATGGTCCCGACGTCGGCGTAGGCGGTCCGGCCCGGCGTGAGCCGGTAGCCGCCGGTGCCGCCCGCCGGTGTCGGCAGCGCGGCGCCGTCCAGGTTCCCGAAGGTCACCGTGGGCACCCGGTCGACCAGGCAAGTGCGGGCGCCGCTGCTGGTGACGCTGACACGGACCACGGCCGGATCGCCGGCGGCGGCCTTCGCCCGCATCGTCAGGGCCTTCTCGGCACAGCGGACGGGCCGGCCCTGGCCCGTGGCGGCCTGGCTCTGCGGCGCGGCCAGCAGCAGGACCGCCGTGACGGCCGAGGCGGCGGGTACGGCGGTGGCGGCACGGATGCGCATGGTGGTTCCCCCTGTCACGGGCACTGCGGATACGGTGGCAGAAGGGCGCCTGCCTGGTGTGACGGCCGGGAGAGGCGGGAGGTCGTGCCGGATTCGTGCCGGCCACCCGGTTGCGTCCGCGCAGTCATCAGTCGGTGGAGCCGGTGACGCCGCTCCCCTCGGTGCCGTCCGCCGGGCAGGAACTGCCGCTCGGCGGCAGGGAGCCGTACAGCAGGAAGTCGTCGACCTTCCGGTGCACGCACTTGGAGGAGGTGTATCCGGTGTGGCCGTCACCCCTGTTGTCGAGTACCACGGCCGACTGGCCGAGCCGGGCGGCCGTCTCCACGGTCCACCGGTACGGCGTCGCCGGATCGCCACGCGTGCCCACGAGCAGCATCTTCGCCGAGTGGACGTCCTTCACCTCGTTGCGGATGAAGTCGGTGCCCTTGGGGCGGCCGTAGCACATGAGCAGCTGGGTCAGCCGATAGTGGCCGAAGACCGGCGAGGCCTGCTCATACGTGGCCCGCAGGTTCCTCAGGTCCTTGATGATCTGTGCAGCGTCGGGCCGGTCGGGGTCGTCGGCGCAGTTGATCGCCATCAGTGCGGCCGGCAGGTTGTCCGCCGGGACGTCCTGCGGATCGACCAGAGCGCCGTTCCCGCTCCGTGTCCCGCCGGCCGGGGCGGCACCCCCGGCGGCGATGTTCAGCACGCCTCGCGTGTCGCCGTCCTTGACCAGGGAGGCCAGGGCGCGCTCCAGCGGGGGCCACAGCTGCTTGCTGTAGAGGGCCTCCCCGATGGCGCCCACCAGGTCCTGTCCGGAGAACGAGCCGCCGGAGTCCGTCGGGACCGGGTTCGCGTCGAGCGACCGCACCAGCCGGGTCACCTGGTCCTCGGCGGCCCGCCGGTCCCGGCCGAACGGACAGGCGACGTCCGTCGTACACCAGTCCAGGAAATCGTCCAGCGCGGTCTGCTGCCCCTCGGCGCCGGCCACCCCCTGCTCGGACAGCGGCTCGGTCAGGGTGTCCACGCCGTCGAGGGCGAGCCGGCCGACCCTGTGCGGGAACTGCGCCGCGTACACCGCGCCGAGCCGAGTGCCGTAGGAGAAGCCGAGGTAGTTGAGCTTCTTGTCGCCGAGGGCCTGGCGGATGACGTCCAGGTCGCGGGAGGCGTTCACGGTGCCTATGTGCGGCAGTACGGGACCGGAGTGCCGGGCGCATTCGTCGGCGGCCTTGCGCAACTGCGCGAGCAGCGCCTGGGGATGGCCGAGGTCTGCTGCGCTGTCCGTCGCCTGCGAGGCCTCGTCGCTGCCCTCGCCGCAGCTGACGGGGGAGGAGCGGCCGACGCCGCGCGGGTCGAAGGTGACCACGTCGTAGCCGTTCGTCAGGTCCATGAACTCCTTGCCGTCTGCGGCCAGTTCGGGGATGCCCGCGCCGCCGGGCCCGCCGAAGTTCAGCAGCACCGAGCCCTGCTTCTTCCCGGTGGCCTGATAGCGGGCCAGCGCCACGTCGAGGGTGCCGGTGCGGGGCCGGACGTAGTCGAGGGGGACGGTGACCTTCGCGCACTGGAGGTCCTTCGGGACGTCCGAGCCCTTACAGGCCGTCCAGGTCACCTTCTGCCGGTAGAAGCGTGTCAGGTCGGGCTGCGGCCGGTCGGCCGCGGCGACGGGCAGCCCGGCTCCGAGCAGGGCCAGGGCGAGGGCTCCGGTACCTGCGGAGCGTCGCACGGCGGGCCGTGTGGACAGCTTGGCCAGCATCGTTCGCCTCCCGGGACGCCTGTCGCGGACCGGGGACGGCGCCCTTCGGATCACCATAAGCGGGGCCTGGACGGGCCGCCTCCGGACGAGCGCCATGGCACCCGGTGCCGTACCCTGCACCCGCTATATCCCGGTTAAGTGATCATTCAGTGGCTTTACATGCAGTTCGATAACAGTGTCGCTCGACGGGGTGAAAGACCGATTAGCCATAACTCCGATGGTTCGCGGGCGTTTTACGGGGTGCGGGCGAGTGCCCGCGACGATGTCTGGAAGGCAGGGAACCTATGAGACGGGCTACCCGTAACGGCGTGTTCGCCGTCGCCGCAGCCACCGGGGCGCTGGCCGTGGTGCTGCCGGTGTCCGCCGCCTTCGCGGCCGACGGCGCGGCAGCCGACGGCTCCGCGGCCGGCTCGCCAGGGCTGATCTCCGGAAACGGCATCCAGCTCCCGGTGCACGTGCCGGTCAACGTGTGCGGCAACACCGTGAACGTGGTGGGGCTGCTCAACCCGGCCGTCGGCAACGCGTGCGCGAACGGTGACGCCGCAACCGCGAAGAGCCGGTCTTCCAGGTCCGGCGGTGCGTCCGCGCGGGGCACGGCGCAGGACTCGCCCGGCGTGCTCGCCGGAAACGGCGTCCAGCTCCCCGTCGAGGTGCCGGTGAACGTCAGCGGCAACAGCGTCAACGTGATCGGCTTGGGCAACCCGGCCGAAGGCAACCGGTCCGGCAACGGCGGCCTGCCCCGCACCCCCCGCCGCCCGGCCCCGAAGGCCCCGCCGCGGCATCACCCCGCCCCGCGCCCGGCTCCGCAGTCGACGGCATCGGCGCTGGCCCACACCGGTACGGACACCACCTTCCCCGCCGTCGCCGCCGGCGCCGCGCTGCTCCTCACGGGCACGGCCCTCTACCGCCGCTTCCGTTCCGGCGGCACCAGCTGACGCATCATCCCAAGGCCCCGCCGGACGCCGGCCCGGTGGGGCTTGGTTCGCCTGCCGTCAGGCGGTTCACCGGGTGCAGTAGGTTGATCCGGTGACGGACGGCATACGCGGGCGATGGCGGGCGCTGCCGGCCTGGGCGCGCTGGACTCTCGTGGTGTACGCCGGCGGATTCCTGGAGGGGGCCGGCTCCCATGTCCTCGACCTGGTGCGCGGCGGGCTCCACGCCTACGCCGCCTTCGGCCCGGTCCCGTTGCAGGTGTTCTTCGTCGCCCTGGTCGTCCTCGACCCGCTGGTCGCCGTCCTGACGCTGTGGATGCGGCCCTCGGGCGTCCGGGCGGCCGGCGTCCTGATGACGCTGGACGTCCTCGCCAACTGGTACGTCAACCGGTCCTGGGTGCAGGAGGATCCGGCGGCGCTGCTGCGCCCGGTCGGGCTGCTGCCCATCACGGTCTTCGGGGCGTTCGTCCTCGCGACGCTGCGTCCCCTGCTCCACGCCCTGAACGGCCGGGACCCGCGTTGCGCAACGGCTGATCTCCCCGTGGCGCGGCCCCCGTTGATCCGGAAGGATGCGGGGCGACAGTCCGGCCCCCACGGAAATGGAGCGCATCGATGACCCCTGCGGCCCCCCACGACCTCGTCGTCACCCAGGCCACCCTCGCCGACTGGCCGGTGATCGCCGGATGGGCGGCGGCGGAGGGCTGGAATCCCGGACTGTCCGACGGGCCCGCGTTCTTCGCGCAGGATGCTGACGGGTTCTTCCTGGGCCGCATCGACGGGGAGCCCGTGTCGGCGATCTCCGTGGTGAACTACGGCTCGGACTACGCCTTCCTGGGCTGCTATCTCGTCCGCCCCGACCTGCGCGGCCATGGCCACGGCCTCACCACCTGGAAGACCGCCCTCGCACACGCCGGTGACCGCACCGTCGGCCTGGACGGCGTCGTCGCCCAGCAGGACAACTACCGCCAGTCCGGCTTCGAACTCGCCTACCGCACCATCCGGTTCACCGGTGCCGCCCCGCGGGCCGAGGTACCCGTGGGCGTCCGGCCGGCCGGTCCCGCCGACCTCGCCGCGATAACCGCCTACGACAGCGCCTGCTACCCGGCCGACCGTCCGCGCTTCCTCGCCGAGTGGCTCACCGGTCCGGGCCACCGGGCCTTCGTCCGCCACGACGGCGCCCGCCTCACCGGTTACGGCGTCCTCCGCCCCGGCCGCGACACCCTGCGCATCGGCCCTCTCTTCGCCGACACCGCCGATGACGCCCACGCCCTGTTCGCCGCTCTCACGACCGAGGCCGCCGGAAGCGAGGTGGCCATCGACGTGCCCGAGCCGCACGCGGCCGGCGTCGCGCTCGCCGAAGAGGCCGGATTCCAGGCGTCGTTCGAGACCGCGCGTATGTACACGGGGCCGGTACGTGCGTACGCGCAGCACCGCGTCTTCGGCGTGACCACCCTCGAACTCGGCTGAGAGGCAGGGGAGTCCGGGCCTGTCCGGCGGGTCAGATCGCAGGAAATCGCATGCGGGCGTGGGGAAGTCGGGGACCGCGACAGCGCCGCGGATGCGCGTGCCGACCCCCGCGGCTGCGACAGGATCCGCCGGACAGGCCCCAAGATCGGAGGCGGCGCCGGTAAAGCCCCCGTGCCCCCGTGCCCCCGCCTCCGGTCCCGCTTCAGCCGCCGCCTTCCCCGCACCGGCGGGCCACAGTGCGGGGAAGGTGTACCGGCGGCCCCCGCGCCGCGGTAATCCCGTTGCGCGCACCGGAGCGTTCCTGTTGAGCTGGGCGCATGGATCACACGGCGGTGCTCGCCCTCTACGACCGTGACATGCGCGAGAACGCGGCTCCCGACGGCCCCGGCGCCCGGATCGAACGGGCCGGCGCGGTGGTGCGTCAGGTCGCGGACGCGCAGGGCTGGAACTGCGTGCTCTGGTCCGGTCTGGACCCGGCGGGCGCGGACCGGGCGATCCGCGACCAGATCGCCCGCTTCACCGGCCTCGGCCTCGCCTTCGAATGGAAGCTCTACGGCCACGACCGGCCGGCGGACCTCGGCGCCCGGCTCACCGCCGCCGGATTCCGGGCCGAGCCCGAGGAGACGCTGCTGATCGGCGAGACCGACCGGCTCGCCCTGGACACCGAACCGCCCGCCGGCATCCGCCTCGTACAGGCCACCGACCCGGCCGGCGTCGACCTCGTCGTGAAGGTGCACGAGAAGGCCTTCGGCACCGATGGCACCCGGCTGCGGCACCAGCTGCTCGCCCGGCTGGCCGCCGACCCCGGCACGGTCGTCGCCGTGGTGGCGCTCGCCGGGGACGAACCCGTCAGCGCCGCCCGGATGGAGCTGGTGCCCGGCACCGCGTTCGCCGGGCTGTGGGGCGGCGGCACCGTCGAGGGCTGGCGCGGCCGTGGCATCTACCGCGCCCTGGTCGCCCGCCGCGCCCGTGTCGCCGCCGCCCACGGCTACCGCTATCTCCAGGTCGACGCCTCCCCCATGAGCCGCCCCATCCTGCAGCGCCTCGGCTTCCACGCACTGAGCACCACGACCCCCTACCTGTACGGGAGCTGAACCTCGTATCCGTGGGGGCGATGGTCCACGGGAGAGCGGGGGCAGTCCGTTCCGGTTATTGCCGGGACTTTCTGTTCACCGGACCTTCATGCCATGTACCTTTCAACAAAGTGACGCGTGTAGAACCCTCAACCCGGCTCTACGCGCGCAGACTTGGCGCCGCACCGCCTCTCCCCACCCCTCATGGAGGTTCGTCGGATGCTTGGATCCCGGAGATCCCGCCGCAGATTCACCACCGCCCTGGCCGGATTCGGACTGCTCCTCACCGGAGCCGCCGTCCAGATCGGCAGCGGCACCGCCGCACACGCGGCGACCACGCACCGCGTCCTGTTCGACAACGCCCATGCAGAGACAGCCGGAAACGCCGACTGGATCATCTCCACCAGCCAGCCCGACCCGCTCGGCGAGAACGCCTCCCCGTCCGCCGAGACCGACTGGACCGGCGCCCTGTCCTCCTGGGGCGTGGCGCTGCAGAAGACCGGCGACTACAGCCTGAAGACGCTGCCGTCCGGCTCCAGCCTCAGCTACGGCGGCTCGTCCTCGACCGACCTGTCGAACTTCGACACGCTGGTCCTGCCGGAACCCAACACGCTGTTCACGAGCGCCGAGAAGACGGCGATCATGAACTTCGTGAAGAACGGCGGCGGTCTGTTCATGATCTCCGACCACACGGGCTCGGACCGCAACAACGACGGGTACGACTCGGTCCAGATCCTCAACGATCTGATGACCAACAACAGCGTCGACTCGACGGACCCGTTCGGCTTCTCGATCGACTCGCTGAACATCTCCTCCGACCACCCGGCCGCGATCAACGACAGCACCGACCCGGTGCTGCACGGCTCGTTCGGCACAGTCACCAAGAGCCTCATCGCCAACGGCACGACCGCCACCCTCAAGCCCGCCGACAACTCCTCCGTCAAGGGCCTGCTCTACCGCACCGGTTACTCCGGCAACACCGGCGCCTTCTTTCTGACCAGCGCCTTCGGTAGCGGCCGCGTCGCCTACTGGGGCGACAGCTCCCCGATCGACGACGGCACCGGTCAGGCGGGCAACACCCTGTACGACGGCTGGAACGACTCCAGTGCCACCAACGCGGCCCTCGCGCTCAACGCCACCGCCTGGCTGGCCGGTGCGGGCACCAGCAGCGGCGGGGGAGGCGGCGGTGGCGGCACCGGCACCTGCACCGCCGCCCAGCTCCTCGGCAACAACGGCTTCGAGTCCGGCAACACGGCGTGGAGCGCGTCCAGCGGGGTCATCACCAACTCGACCGGTGAGTCGGCTCATTCGGGCTCGTACTACGCCTGGCTCGACGGCTACGGCACCGCCACCACCGACACCCTGTCCCAGGCGGTGACCATCCCGTCCGGCTGCTCGGCCACGCTGAACTTCTATCTGCACATCGACACGGCCGAGACCACCACCAGCACGGCCTACGACACCCTCAAGGTCCAGGTTCTCAACAGCTCGGGCTCGGTCCTCGGCACCCTGGCCACGTACTCGAACCTCAACGCGGCCTCCGGCTACACCCAGCGCAGCTTCGACCTCAGCGCTTACGCCGGGCAGACCGTCACGCTGAAGTTCACCGGCACCGAGGGCTCCCAGTACCAGACGTCGTTCGTCGTGGACGACACCGCGCTCAACGTGAGCTGAACCGGTCGGGGGCGGGCCGTACCGGTCCGCCCCCCTTCCGTCAGGCCGCAGGCACCGTCCGCTCCGGGGTGTTCCAGCCGGAAACCCGCACACCCGGCACCGAGCCGTGCAGATCGGCGGTCCGGTAGGTGGCGGTGAGCGTCGCCGACTCGCCCGGCCACAGGCTCACCTCGTTGTCCGACCAGCGCACCGGCAGCACCGGCTGCCCCTGCACGTCCACGAGGTGGACGTCCGTCAGCAGCGCCGGCGTCTTCCCGCTCCCGGTGTTCCGCAGGGTGACCGTCGTGGTCGACGTACCGTCCGACGCCTGTGTGGCCGCCGTCGCCGACACCGGCACCTGGGCCATCGAGGCCAGCCCCTTGAGATCGGCGTAGCTCGTCGTCGGCGTGTAGTACCAGGTGGTGCCCGACCAGTCGAGGGTGTCGGGCCGGGTGGAGAGCCAGTACACGTTCCGGCTCACCTCCTTGCCGGCCGCGTCCGTCAGGACCAGGCGGAGCAGATACGTCGACGACAGTCCGCTCACCGAGGACGGCAGGGTGAGGGCGGTGCCGTGCGCGCCGTCGCCGCCCACCGTCAGGCCGGTGACGGTCTTGTCGTACTTCTGTGTGCCGTCGGGGTTGAACAGCGTGGCCCGTGCGGTGAGTCCGGTCGCGGCGGTGTGCCGGTGGTTGAGCACGGCCACCGAGCGGTCGTCGTACCCATACTGGATGTGCAGCGGCTCGTTCGCCTTCTTCGCACCGAAGTAGGCGCCGCCCTCGTCGAGATAACGGTCCGTCAGCTGCCAGTGCAGGGACGTCCAGCCGCTGTTGAACATCCAGTGGATCACTCCGGTCGAGGGTCTCGAGGTGTCCGTGGCGCCCCGCTCGTACGCCTCGAACTGAGCGCGGACGTTCTCGTACTGGGCCAGCTGGGCCTTGCGCACATAGTCGGAGAGGCTCGTCGGGGCGCCGTAGCGGCCGGTGAGGGCGGCGTCGTAGATCTTGAGCGTGCCGAAGACCGGGGACGGCGAGCGGTGGTACTGCTTCGCCGCCGGGTCCTTCCAGAGGGTGTCCAGCTCGGCCGGGGTCAGCATGCGGCGCAGGGTGTCGAGGGTCGGGATGCTCGGGCCCGCGCTGGTCTCGGAGTTGAAGCCGGTGGCCCCGCCCTCGCGCTTGGCGTACCAGTAGTCCGGCGGCACCCAGTCGTACGGCCCGGTCATCTTCAGGCCCGAACTGCCGAGCTGAGGTGAGGACTTGTCGGAGGCTGCGGAGACGACCGGGTCGGGCCAGTCGGCGGCCTCCAGGGCGTCCAGATAGGTCTTCTCGATCTTCGCGTCGGGTGCGAAGTCGCTGCCGATCAGGAAGGAGATCACACTCGGGTGGTCGCGCAGCCGGGCGGCCTCGGCGGTCATGGACGCCTTCGCCACCGGATAGTCGGCGTCGGTCCACGGGTCCCCGGGCTCGTCGGCACCGTTGACGTCGCCCTCCCACTTGTCGCAGCACTCCCAGCCCGGCAGCGTGAGCACGCCATAGCGGTCGGCCAGGTCGAAGAACTCGTCCGGTTCCAGATGCCCTTCCAGCCGGATGGTGTTCAGCCCCAGATCGACGGCGTACCTCAGCCGGTCCTCGGCATAACGGCTGTCCCAGCGCAGGAAGTCGTCCGGTGACCAGCCGCCGCCCTTGATCAGCAGCTTGCGGCCGTTGATCCGGTACTGGCGTGCGCCGTCCGTGTTCAGCGGGGCCTGGACGTCGCGGATGCCGAAGCTGTCGTGCGCGGTGTCGGACGTCGTACCGGCGACGGACGCGGTGAGATCGAGGTCGTACAGCGGCTGTCCGCCCATCCCGGCCGGCCACCACACCTTGGGTGCGGTCAGATGCAGGCCGGGGGTGTCGGCGGGGGAGAAGGTGACGGTCTTCGACTCGTGGGCGGCGAGCGGGACTTGCCGGGTGAAGTTCGTCGCGCCCAGGGTGCCGGTGATCTCGGCTGTGACCGGCGCGTCGGTGTCGTTGCGGGCCTGCGCCTTCACCGTCAGCTCGGCGGAGGCGAGCGACGGCACGGCCAGCTGGGTGAGCACATGTGCGTCCCGCAGGGTCACCGGGCCGCCCCTGCGCACCAGGACGTCCCGGACGATCCCCATGTTCCGGTCGGGCGGCGGCTGGAGCCAGTCGATCCAGCCCATGGTGAGGTCCTTGTCCGGGTCGTTGGGCTGGATACGGAAGGCGACCGTGTTGGTGCCGGACCTGACCAGTGAGGTGATGTCCAGCTCGTGGTGGGTGTAGGCGCCGGTGACATCCTTGGCCGCCGCCACCTGGTGGCCGTCGACATAGACGTCGGCCGCCGAGATCACCCCGCTGAAGTCGAGGAAGGTGCGCCGCGTGGTGTCCTGGACCGTGAAGTCGGAGCGATACCACCAGGGGACCTGGAAGTCGGCCTTCGGGATCTGCTGCTGGTTGGTGGAGAAGAACGGGTCGGCGTAGACGCCGTCGGCGAGCAGCGCGGCCAGCACCGTGGAGCGGGGGCCCGCCGGATACCAGCCCTGCGCCGGATAGCCGGGGGAGGAGATCGTGGTGGCGGAGTCGGTCACCTTCGCCGAGGACTGGATGGCGTAGCCGGTGAGCGGGGTGGTGGTCCCGGCGGCGGAGGGAACGCTTGTGACAGCGGCCGGTGACGTCCGATGCCGGGCGCCGGCCCAGGCGCCGCTGGTCAGGGCGGCGAGCAGGCCGATGACCAGCACGGTGACGGCGTACCGGTGGCCGAGGGCGGGGCGAGGGGGCATGGCAGAGCTCCGGCCTTGTAAAGTTAGGAAACTTTACTAACTTGGCTCACGCTAGGGCGCCGTACGGGTCGTGTCAATGACCGTGGGCGGCCGGGACCTTGGACCGGTCAGGTTCCGGCCGCCCTGCGCTCGAACACCAGGTCCCGGGCCGTGTCCAGGGCCGTGGCCACCGCACCGAGCAGGACCGCGTCCTCGCCGAGCCGGCTCGGCGCGATCCGGGGGCGCAGTGGGGTGAGCGTGCGCACATGCTCCTGGACCGGACGCAGCAGCAGGTCGACGCTGTGGCCGACACCGCCGCCGAGCACCACCAGGTCCGGGTCGAGCACGGCGGCGGCCGCCGCCACGGTGTGCGCGATCCGCTCGCCCTCCAGCTCCACCGCCCGCAGGGCGGCCGGATGGCCCTGCCGGGCCGCGTCGAAAACCGCCTTCGCCGTGAGCTGCCCCCTCATCCCGAACTCCCGGGCGGCCTCCACCACGGCCACCCCGGACACCGCGTCCTCCAGCCGCTCCGGCTTCTGCCGCCCCGGCCAGGGCAGGAAGCCGATCTCGCCGGCCAGCCCGTGTGCCCCGGTGAACAGCCGGCCCTCGCTGACGACGCCCATGCCGAGTCCGGTGCCGATCAGGATGTACGCGAACAGCCGGCTGCCCGTGCCGACGCCGTAGGTGTACTCGCCGAGCGCGGCGAGGTTGGCGTCGTTGTGCACCTCCAGCGGCACGCCCAGCTCCTCGCGCATCCGGTCGACGAGCCCGGCGCGCCCCCAGCCCGGCAGATGCATCGCGTACCGCACCCGCCGCTGCTGCGCGTCGTACACACCGGGCGTGCCGACCACCCCGTGCACCACCTCGGCCGGGTCCACGTCCGAGGTGGCGATCACCTGCCTGGCGGTGCCCACGACCAGGTCGGCGAGCGCGGCGGAGGCGCGGGCGCGGTTGCGTACATCGGCCCGGGCGACGAGCGTGCCGTCCAGGTCGGCCACCGCCACCCGCAGCCAGCCGCGCCCGATGTCCACCCCGAGCGCGTACCCGGCGGCCGGGTCGGGGGCGTACAGCACGGCGGTGCGCCCGCGCTCCGGGGTGTGGGTGCCGACCTCGTGCACCAGACCGGCTGTCTCCAGTGAGGCCAGCGCGCTGGAGACCGTCGGCTTCGACAGGCCGGTCTCCCGGGCCAGTTGGGCGCGCGAGGCGGCGCCGAGGGTGCGCAGCCGGTCCAGCAGCAGCCGCTCATTGGTGCTGCGCAGCCGCCGGCGGCTCCAGGGCTGTTCCTGCTGCTCCATGACATCACTGGCGGCCATCGCACCATTCTCACGCATTCTCTGCGCATACTTGACGCGGCTAGTAAGGCTCCTTAACTTTATCCGCCAGCAGCCCGGCCCGGGCATGTCGCCCCGCAGACACGCGGCCCGCGCCCCCGTCGCGTTCAGGAGTCCCCATGTCCGGTAGCCCGCCGCCCACAGGTGGTTTCGTCCGCCGTGTCGGCCTGTTCCAGGCCACGGCCATCAACATGAGCCAGATGTGCGGCATCGGCCCGTTCGTCACGATCCCACTGATGGTCGCCGCGTTCGGCGGTCCGCAGGCGGTCATCGGCTTTGTCGCGGGCGCCGTCCTCGCGCTGTGCGACGGACTGGTCTGGGCCGAGCTGGGCGCCTCGATGCCCGGCTCCGGCGGCAGTTACCTCTATCTGCGCCAGGCCTTCCAGTACCGCACGGGCCGGCTGATGCCGTTCCTGTTCGTGTGGACGGCGATGCTCTTCATCCCGCTGATCATGTCCACAGGTGTGGTCGGCTTCGTCCAATACCTGGGCTATCTGGCCCCGCATCTCGGCCAGACGGCGGGCGATCTGATCGGCCTCGGCGTCATCGTCCTGGTCGTGCTCCTGCTGTGGCGCGGCGTCGAGCACATTGCGCGGATCACCGCCGTGATGTGGGCCGTGATGATCGCCTCGGTGCTCCTGGTGATCGTCGCCGCGGCCGGTGACTTCAGTCCGCATCTGGCCTTCACCTACCCGGCCGGCGCCTTCGATCTGACGAGCAACCACTTCTGGCTCGGCTTCGCCGGGGGCCTGACCATCGGCATCTACGACTACCTCGGCTACAACACCACCGCGTACATGGGCGCCGAGATGAAGGACCCGGGCCGTACGCTGCCGCGCTCGATCCTCTTCTCCATCCTCGGCATCATGGCGATCTACCTGCTGCTGCAGATCGGCACCCTGGGCGTCGTCGACTGGCACCGGATGACCGACCCGCATGACATCGCCTCGACCTCGGTCGCCTCGGCGGTGCTGGAGAAGACCTGGGGCAAGGGCCCCGCCGACGTGGTGACCGTGTTCATCCTCGTCACCGCGTTCGCCTCGGTGTTCACCGGACTGCTGGGCGGCTCCCGCGTCCCCTACGACGCCGCCCGCGACCGTGTCTTCTTCCGGCCGTACGAGAAGCTGCACCCCAGGCACCGCTTCCCGACGCTGGGCCTCGCGACCATGGGCGTGATCACCGCCGTAGGCTTCCTGATCGGCCGGCACACCGACCTTGCGACTCTGATCCAGTTGCTCACCACGGTCATGGTGATCGTCCAGGCGCTCGCCCAGATCGTCGCCCTGAGCGTTCTGCGCAAGCGGCAGCCGGAGCTGCGCCGGCCGTACCGGATGTGGCTGCATCCGCTGCCGAGCATCCTCGCGTTCGCCGGCTGGTGCGTGATCTACGGCTACGCCGACGAGAACTCCCCGGGCCGCCACCCCATCGAGTGGTCCCTGGCCTGGCTGGCCCTCGGCTGCGTCGCCTTCGTCGTGTGGGCACGGCTGGAGAAGGTCTGGCCGTTCGGCCGGAAGGAGATCACCGAGGAGTACAAGGTCCTTGAGATGAGCTAGAGTTACGGCACTCTTAGCGCGCCTCCCCGGACCGGACACCTTGTCCGCCGGGGAGGCTGTGTTTCATGACCGAAACTCACTCGGCGGACCTGACCGTCCGCCCCGCGACCCTGGAGGACCGGCCCGCCGTCGAACGGCTGTGGCTGATGTTCCACCACGACCTGTCCGAGTTCCGGGGCACCCTGCCCGGCCCGGACGGCACCTTCCGCAACGAACGCGTCGAGTACGCCTTCACCCGGCCGGACTGGGCGCCGTACCTCTTCCTGTGCGACGGGCGCCCGGCCGGTTTCGCGTTCGTACGCGCGCTGGACCGGCCGGTGCGGGTGCTGAACAGCTTCTTCGTCGTGCGTGGTGCCCGGCGGCGCGGGATCGGGACGCGGGCCGTGCGGGACGTGCTGGGCCGGCATCCCGGGGCCTGGGAGATCGCGTTCCAGCACGACAATGCGGCCGCCGTACGGTTCTGGCCCTACATCGCCCGGGATATGGCCGGCGACGCCTGGACGCGCGAGCTCCGGCCGGTACCGGACCGGCCGGAGCTGCCCCCGGATGTGTGGATCTCGTTCGCCGTGACCGGTTGAACGGAGCCGCGTCACCGCGCCTGCGCGGGCTCCGTCGTGACCTGGGCGTCCGGCGTGGCCGGGATCACGGGCGCGGGGGTGGCGGCCTTGTCGTTGGTGGCGTCGCCGTTGTCCGGCAGCGGGGTCGGCTTGGCGTCGGAGGTGTTCTTCTTCGGCTCGGGCTGCGGCGCGTCGTCGACCCAGGAGGTCAGTCGGCCGTCCGGCTTGAGGGCCACGTGCAGGCCGTTGTTCTCGCCGTAGGCGGCGTGGCCCTTGGCGACGAGGGTGTCGAGCTTGACGCCGTGGGCGTAGATGTCGGCCTCGTAGTGGTTGGCGCCGAGCTTGTAGACCTTGCCGGTCGAGACGTCGTCGGCCAGCGTCGTTATGGAGACGAGGATGCGCTTGGCGACGGGCTGCGGCTTGGGCTCGGGCTTCGGCTTGGCCCGCTCGACCCAGGACGTCACCTTGCCGTTCGGGTGCAGCGTGACATGCAGTCCGTTGTGCCGGCCGTGCACGGGCTTGCCCTTGCCCTTGGTGGCGAGGGTCCCGTACTTCTTGCCCTTCGCCCAGATCTCCGCCTCGAAGCGGTGCTTGCCGGTCTTGTAGACCTTGGCGACGGAGACCTTGTCCGCGAGTCGCACCGTCTTGACGAGAACACGCTTGTCCTTGCAGTGGGCCGGGGCGTGGGCGGCGGGCGCCGACTCGGGGGCGGTGGCCGCGAACGCGCCGCCCGCCGAGGCGGCCAGGACGGCGGTGGCGCCGGCGGCGACGAGGGTGGTGCGCAGGGTGCGAAGAGCACGCATCGGTGAACTGTCCTTCGATCGGTTTTCGTTCGTCGGTGTGTCTTCGACGCTACGAACCGTCCATCAAGGTCATCCATACGTCATGTAACAGATGTTTGTAGCGTTCTGCTCGAATCGGTACATAATCCACCGCTCAATCATTGAATCCGCAGGAGAAACCGCTTGAGGGCCTCGCTATCCTTGACATGCAAGTGTTTGCCTGCATAACGTTGAGTGTGCGATCAGAGGACGACAGCGAGATGGACAAGGTCTTCAAGGCGCTGGCCGACGACACGCGCAGGCGCCTGCTGGACCGGCTCCACGAGAACAACGGCCAGACCCTGGGCGAGCTGTGCGAGCGCATCGCCATGACGCGCCAGTCGGTCACCCAGCATCTGGCCGTCCTGGAGGCGGCCAACCTGATCAGCACGGTGCGGCGGGGGCGGGAAAAGCTGCACTACCTCAACCCCGTGCCGCTCCATGAGATCCAGGAGCGGTGGATCGACAAGTTCGAGCGCCCGCGCCTGAGCGCGCTCGGCGCCCTGAAGCGACGAGCCGAGGAAGCCATGACCGACAAACCCAGCTTCGTGTACGTCACCTACATCGCGAGCACGCCCGAGAAGGTCTGGGAGGCGCTCACCGACGCCGACCTCACGGCCGCCTACTGGGGCCACCGCAACGAGTCCGACTGGCGGCCCGGCTCCCGCTGGGCGCATGTGCGCACCGACGGCTCCGGCATCGCCGACGTGGTCGGCAGGGTGGTGGCGAGCGAGCCGCCGACCCGGCTGGTCACCACCTGGGCCGCGCCCGGTGACGAGGACCGTGAGGACCGGCACTCCCGGGTCACCTACGAGATCCGGCCGCACGAGGACATCGTCCGGCTGACCGTCATCCACGAGGACCTCAACGACGAGGGTGAGCGCTCGGACGTGGCGGGGGGCTGGCCGGCCGTGCTGTCCAACCTCAAGTCGCTGCTGGAGACCGGCCGGACCCTGCCGCAGGAGCCCTGGCTGGTGCCGGGGCACTGAGCCGACGCGAGGCCGGCCCGCCTGGGCGGACCGGCCTCGCGTACCCCCGTTCCTCGTTCTCTGTTCTTCCTCTCCGCGCGTCTCCGGTCACGGCTTGGGGGTGCTCCGTGCTGCCGTACCGGCACAGACCAGTCCGAGTACGAGCGCCAGCGCGCCGATGACGACGTTGTTGATGATCACGCCCTTGTCGGGGCCGCTGCCCACGATCCACGGAGCGATGATCAGCCAGATGCCCATCGCGCACATGGCCCCGCTGAGGCCGTACATCCGCTCGGGGGCCCGGGTGAATCCCAGTGCCAGCAGGCCTATCGCTATACCCATGATCAGGTTGTGGGTCATGAGCGCGGGTTGGCTCGTCGTGTAGTGCACTATCCACGGAGATGCCGCGCAGTAGAGCCCGAGCAGGAAGACCGGCCCGTCCACGAGCGCCACATCGCGACCGCTGAGCATGCGGGCGTAGCGTTCCCGCATTTCGGAGACATCGGGGTGGGTCGACAGATCACCCCTGTGCGAGACGTCTGACATGACTCGTCTCCTTTGACTTTGCAGGCCAGACCGCGTCTGGTGCGGTATTCGGTTTCGTACCGCGTGTTCCCAGTCTGCTCTTATTTATTCTTTATGTGTAGACCCGTGCAGGCTGTGCCGGTCGTGCGGGCCGCATACGGCACTGGGTGACATGTCCGCACCGAATCCGGGCAGGCTGAGCAGTAACGGACGTACGCTGCGTCCGGCCGCCGGCCGTGGAGGTGACCGACCGTCATGGGTGGGAAAGTGCTGGAGCGGTTCCCCGCCGGGGCCCCGCGAGGATCGTGGCCCGCGGAGGAGTACGCGGCCGCGCGCCGCGCCAAGGGCGAGCGGGTGACCGTGGTGATGGATCTGAAGTCCGACGCTTTCCTCGTCGTGACCGAGGCGGGGGACGAGGACGGCCGCTGCTGAGCCGGTGAACGGTGACTGGGTGACCGGGAATGTGACGGCCGCTCCTCAGGCCACCGTCAGTTCGGGTGCCCGGCGCACGAAGGCCGTGTTCAGGTCCCTGGCCGCCCGCCGCACCGACTCCGCGCGCCGGCGCTGGAGCATCAGCGGCTCCCGGGTGGTGTCGTCGGCGATCGGCCGGTATGTGATCGTGCCGGCCCGCTCCAGCGGATCCCCGGCGACGCTGAAGTCCGGCAGCACGGTCGCCCCGAGCCCCTCGGCGACCGTCAGCCTGCCCATCTCCGCACCGTCGGTCGAGTACGAGAACACCGGGACCCGGCCCGACAGCAGCCGGTGCACATACCGGTGCGTCACATACCGGGCGCGCATCGCGATCAGCGGCACACCGAGCAGGTACTCGGCGCCGACCATGGGCAGCGCGGCGAGCGGACTGTCCGCGCGCAGGCACACCACCGGCCGGCCGCGGAGGAGTTCCGTACCCTCCATGCCCGCGGGCACGTCGTCGCCGTCCGGGTGGTTGACCAGCCCAGGCCGAAGCCGCCTCGGTGCGGCCGCGCTGGATCTCCGTCCGCTGCGCGCCCACCACCTCGACCTGGGTGACCGGATGCGCGGCCCGGAACTCGCGCAGCACCGGAATCAGCAGCGGCACGGCCGCCGCGTTGACGGTGCCGACGCGCACCATGCGGCTGACGCGATGCTGCTCGCCGGCCGCGGCCCGCAACCGTTCCACCGCCTCCAGCACGCTCACGAGGTGTGGCAGCAGCTCCCGGCCCGCTCCGCTCATCACGGCGCCCGACCGCTTCCGCTCCAGCAGGTCGACTCCCGGTTCCCGTTCCCGATTGCGTACGGTCTCGCTCAACGCGGGCTGCGACACCCTGTCACACCTTCGTGAGATCCAATGGCCCGGGATGCAAGACCGGTCGGGTTCTCCTTGACGGCCCTCAGCGGCGGCTGCGACGATCGACCGCATGACAATGCGACTGGACCTCACGCGGCGACGCCATGTCGACCTCGCGCGCGTCTCCAGCGCCTCCTGTCGCGCCGCGGCCTGATCGTCCGGCTCCTCCGCCGCTCTCCGCTCCACTCCGGCACCGCCCGGATTCCCCCGCGCATTCCCGTGCGCCCGTGCGTGGAATTCGGCATGCCCGGAAACTTCACCGAGCAATTCCGCACCAGGAGTTCCGCATGCCCGCGGCGCCAGTGAAATTCGCCTGCGGTCCCCAAAGCCAGCGGGGGACTCGTCACCAGCCCGATCGAACAGCGCACCGACCGGGGAGTCGACTACAACCGCGAACTCGCCGTCCTCGCCGAGAACAACGGGTTCGAGTACGCCCTCAGCCCGGTCCGCCACATGGCCGGCTACGGCGCCGGGTACCAGCACGAGTCGACCAGCTTCAGCCTCGCCCTGCTGCTCGCCACCGAGCGCCCGAAGGCCATCGCCGTCGTCTCCGGCTGGTTCAAGGTCGAGTTCACCGCGCTCGGCGAGCCCTGGCTGGAGCACCACGAACTCACCCAGTTCTCGGCTTCGCTCGGAACGGGGGCACCCCCATCCGCCGTTCCGAGGAGTTCATCCACGGCCTGCGGCAGATCTGGGCCGAGGACCACGCCGAACTCACCGGTGACTTCTACCGGTTGCGTGACTTCTCCCTCACGCCCAAGCCGCTCAGCACACCCGAGCGGCCGCACCCGGAGATCTTCCAGGGCGGCAACTCCACCGCCGCCCGGTGGATGGCCGGCCGGGTCTCCGACTGGTACTTCTCCAACGGCAAGGACTTCGACGGCGTCGTGGAGCAGATCGCGGACGTCCCCAAGTCCGCCCCGGAAGTGGGCCGCAGGGCGCCGAAAATCGGCCTCAACGGCTTCCTCATCGCGTACTTCGGCAGGCGGGTACTGCCGCCCGTACGCGAGCTGGAGGCACAACTCCCCGACGGCGAACGCCCCGATGGCGAGCTCCACCACGGCGAACTCCCCGACGGTGAACTTCCGGACGGCGAGCCCGAGTCCGCCCCGGCCCATGCCTGAGCCTCCCGAAAGAGGTCACCCCATAAGCAGCACCGCTGCGCACCCCGACTGCACCACCCGACCCGCCCCCGCCACCGCCGGATCCAACGGACACTCGCGATCGGAGACCCACGTGTCCCTCACCTTCCACTGGTTCCTGCCCACCAACGGCGACAGCCGCCATGTCGTCGGCGGCGGCCACGGCACCCCGGCCACCGCCTCCGGCCGGGACCGGCCCCCGACGGTCGCCTATCTGAGCCAGATCGCCCGGGCCGCCGAGGACCTCGGCTTCGTGGGCGCGCTCACCCCGACCGGCGCCTGGTGCGAGGACGCGTGGCTGACGACCGCCATGGTCAGCCAGAACTCCGAGCGGCTGAAGTTCCTCGTCGCCTTCCGGCCCGGCTTCGTCTCGCCGACGCTCGCCGCGCAGATGGCGTCCACCTTCCAGCGGCAGACCGGCGGACGGCTGCTGCTCAACGTGGTCACCGGCGGCGAGAGCCACGAGCAGCGGGCCTACGGCGACTTCCTCGACAAGGACTCCCGGTACCGTCGTACCGGCGAATTCCTGCACATCGTGCGGGACCTGTGGGACGGCAAGAGCGTCGACCTGCACGGGGAGCACCTCCAGGTCGCTGAGGCGAAGCTCAGCCGGGTGCCCGACCCGGTGCCCGAGGTGTACTTCGGCGGCTCCTCGCCCGCCGCCGGCGAGGTCGCGGCCCGGTATGCGGACGTGTACCTCACCTGGGGCGAGCCGCCCGCCCAGGTCGCCGAGAAGATCGCCTGGATCCGCAAGCTGGCCGCCGGGCACGGGCGCGGCCTCCGCTTCGGCATCCGGCTGCACGTCATCACGCGCGACACCGCCGCGCGGGCCTGGGCCGAGGCGGACCGGCTGCTCGACGGCTTCGACCCGGAGACGGTACGGGCCGTCCAGGCGGGCCTGGCCCGCAGCGAGTCCGCGGGCCAGCAACGCATGCTCGCCCTGCACGGCGGCAGCCGGGAGAGCCTGGAGATCCACCCCAACCTCTGGGCCGGCATCGGCCTGGTGCGCGGGGGCGCGGGCACCGCGCTGGTCGGCAGCCACGACGAGGTCGCCGAGCGGATCAAGGAGTACCACGCCCTCGGCATCGACGAGTTCGTCCTCTCCGGCTACCCGCACCTGGAAGAGGCGTACTGGTTCGGCGAGGGAGTGCTGCCCCGGCTCGCCGCCCAGGGACTGTGGACGCATCCCGACGTCAGGGCGGCCGCCCCCTCGGCCCAGGTGCCGTTCGCGAGCTGACCAACTCGCCGTGGCAGGCTGCCGGTTCATGAAACGAGAACCGAACGGCACCGGCGCGGCTGTCACCTGGGGTCTGCTGGCCGCGTGGGCCCTGCACGACACCGAGGAAGTGGTCATGGTGCCGCGCTGGGTGCGCACCCAGGTGCCGGAGCTGCGCAAGCGGTTCCCGCGGGTGCCGGAGACGGCCTGGCGGCGGCTGGAGTCCGTGGACGCGCGGGAGTTCGCCACCGCGGTCGCCGCGATGGCGGTGGTGGTGGCCGCCGCGGCCGCCGACGGCCACCGGACCGGGGGCCGGTCCGCCGTCTACCAGACCGCGCTCAACGCCTTCGGCCTGCACGGCCTGGTCCATCTGGCCCAGGCGGCGTCCCTGCGCGGCTTCACCCCGGGCTCCGCGACCACGCCCCTGGTCGTCCTGCCCTTCACCGTGTGGGCCCGCGGCCGGCTGCGCGGTTCCGGCGTGCTGCGCCCCACGCGGCCGCGGGACCTGGCCCAGGGCCTCGGCTTCGCCGCGGCGGCCACGGTCGCCACCCATGCGCTCGCGCAGGGAGTACCGCGCCGGCGGTGACGCCAGGGGCCTGCATCAGGCGCCCACGAGCGCACACACCTGTGTCCGCGGCGACCGGCCGGGGCGTCGGCTCAGCCACCTCCGAGCGCCCGCAGCTGTGCCTCCCGGGTCTCTGCCGTCTGCCCCTGCACCAGCAGGAACAGCGCCTCCCGCGCGAGGCGCTGGGCGCGGCTGGTCAGGGCCATCGAGTGGCCGCCGCCGGCCACCACCGCCGCCGTGGTGGCCGTACGCAGCACCTCGTACGCCTCCGCGCGCACCGCCAGCCGCTCCGCGACCCGCTCCAGCGGTGTGGATCCGCTCCTGACGCGCGTACAAGCCGCCCTTGCCCTCGTAGACGATCAATGGCCGCGTCGGGTACCAGGTCGCCGGTCTTCGGGTCCAGCATGTCCTCGCCGTTTCCACGACTGACCTGGACGCGGTCCGGCATCAGATGACGCTCGGCGAACCTTGCTATCGCTGACTGGTCAAGCACTCGCGGCCCACTCCCTCAGCTGCTCGAGCATGCCTCGGGTCAGCTCGCCAGGCCGGCCGTCGAGGTCGTCTCGAGCCAGAACGGCCTCGTTGAGTCTCCGCCAGTCGACGGCATCCAGGAATCCGATCACCACCTGCCGGACGTCAGCGGGCTCCACCACGACCTCGGCCAACCCGTCGAACTCCGGGCCGCGCCAACCCTGCTGGACGTACAGCGTGACATCGGGGCCCTCGTCGACGGTCTGCGTGATCCGGTAGGCCTCGACAGCGGAGGCGACATCGTCACCGTCAATCTCGATGAGCGCCCCGTCGTTCGGGGCTGCCGTGATACGCATACGGCGGTGCTCGTGGTCGGTGCTGCCCATAGCCACGACACCAGGTGCGCCAAGAACGGCCCCCGCCCGCCCGGGGAGGGGCGCCCCGGTACTCGCGAGTCGTCTCCACCCGTCTCACGATCACGCCGGTTGCACGGACTGCGAAGCCTGTTGGCCGACGTCCCCATGCCCATGGCCACCGACGCTTGCTCGTCAGCGACTGATGTTCACTGCCGTATCGTGAAGCGAGTCCTATCCGAGCTGCTGGCTGCATCGCTCGAGGTTGCTCCGCCTCTGCACATGCGAGGGCGGAGCAACGGGGGCGTACGCATGGTCAGCGCACTCTCCGGCTCAGTTGCTCAGAGCGCCCCGTTCACCACCCGAGCCGGACCCGACACCGTCTGCGTCCGCCCGTGACACGGAACGGCTGACGGGCGTCATTCTCCGTCGATGTGGGGCCGGATCTCCACCATGAACGCCGCGGCCTCGGGGCCTGCGCCTTCCTCGCCCTCTCAGACGGTCACGCGGACGTGCTGCCGGCCGGCCCCGCTCGCCGTCCACTCGGTCACCAGGTCGGTTATGACGAGGGCGGCACGTACTGAGCGTCCTCGGTGGGGTCGTCAGGAGAGTGCGGGCCGCGCCATGCGACACAGCCCGCATTGTCAGCTTGTCCGACCGCTGGCGCTTGTACGACGGGCCGCGATCCTGGTCAGGGGGCGTCGGCCCGGCGCGGTGGGGTGCTCGAGGGGCGGCCCGCCGAGGTGTTCCGGCGGGCCGCCTCCTCAAGAGCTGTGCCGAATCGGTCAGTTGGCCGGTGCGAGCCGGAATTCGTCGTGCAGGCCCTTGGCGTCCACGCCCGGGAAGAGGCTGACGTGGCCGTCACTCCAGCGGACGATGATGTCGTCGGCGGTGGTGTTGGCGGTGAAGGCGCCGGCGGCGACGACGGTGGCGTCGGCCCAGTTCGACTTGTCGGGCCTGGCGGGCCGGATCTTGAGCTCGCCGGGCAGGGACTTGCCGTTCATCCCGGGGTAGATGGTTGTCTCGCCGTCGGACCAGCGCACCAGCAGGTCATCGGTGGTCTTGCCGGTGAAGGAGCCACTGGTGAGCTGGGTGGCGTGGGGCCATGTGGTGTTCTTCGCAACGACCTGGGTCTGCTTCTTCAAGCCGTTGACCGCCACGTCGTTGAAGACGGAGACGTGGCCGTCCTTCCAGTCCACCAGCAGGTCGTCGCGGTGACCGCCCGCGGTGAAGCGGCCGCCGACCAGCTGGAAGGCGTCGTCCCTCCAGGTTTCGTTCTTCGCCGGGGCGAGCTGCTTCTCGCCGTGGAACCCCTTGGCGTCGACGGTGGTGTACAGGGTCATCTCCCCGTCTATCCAGCGCACCACCACCCCGTCCGTGCCGCCGCCCGTGTTGACGCTGGTGACCGAGAGCGCCTTGATCCAGATGCTCTTCCGGGGCGCCAGCTGGTACTCGGCGGAGAAGGGGTGGGCGGGATCGTTGCCCTCGCCGCCCTGGTAGAGCGTGACCTCCCCGTCGTCCCAGACGACGATCAGGTCCATGTGACGGGTGCCGCCCGCCGAGCCGCCGGTGTAGTAGCCCGCGGTCATCTGCACGGCATGGTCCCACGGGGCGCCCGCGAAGGCGGGGCCGTAGGCGACCTGCTTCACCCAGCCCGCCAGATCGTCGACCCGTGCGGCGCTCGCTCCCGTGCGGGTCTCCGCCGGGTCGGTTCCCAGGCAACCCCCCTGCCAGGACAGGCTGCTGACACCCACGATCGCAGTATGGCCGCCGGTGGTGCTCAGTACCGGACCGCCGGTGTCACCCTTGCAGATTGCCGCGTCCCCCGACGCGGCCAGCTGCACGCTGGTGCCGGTCAAGGTGCCGGCGGTGAAGGCAGCGGTGTGAGCGTGATCGGGCACCCACTCGTCGCGGGTGCGTCCGAACCCGGCGGACTGCAGGCTCTCACCCTCGGTGGGTGCGCTGGTGGTCACCGAGGCGGGGGTGACGCCGCTGACGGCGCTCGCGAGCCTGACCATGACCAGGTCACGGTCGGTGCGGGGCACCAGCTCGACGATGTCTCGTACGGCTCCGGCCGAGGTGTTGGACAGGTCGGAGCGGCCGACGGTGGCTGTGGCCTTCCCTTTTGGCGCCCCCGCCGGGACGGCCGCACCGGGGGTGTCGGCGAAGCAGCTGGCAGCGGTGAGCACCCAGCGGGGGTCGACGAGGGTGCCGGTGCAGGCGCGCTTGGCGTCGCCCATGGTGATGTCCAGCTTCACCAGGAACGGGTACGCGCCGTCCTGGGCCTGGTCGCCGACCACGGCGTGGGCGGCCGTCGCCGTGAGCAGACCGGCCGCCATGGCGGCGGCGGTGGTGAGAAGTGCGCTGATCCTCGCGGTACGTGAACGTCCGGCGAACATAGGTGTGTCCTTCAAGTGGTGGAGAGTGCCGAGGAGTCCGGTCGGTGAACGACCCGGGGTCAGCCGGTGACCCGGAGCTCGACGAGGACGGAGGGCTTGCCGCTGGCGCCCGCCTCACCGATGGGCTTGTAATCGTTCTTCGCAGCCTCGACGACGGTTTCCTTGTCGCCGTTCTTCACCTTGGCTTCGACCGGGTGGTCCTGGGTCCAGATGCCGTAGGCATCGGGCAGCTCCAGGGTCAGGTCGCCTTGCTTCCCGCTGACCGAGAAGCAGAACTGCTTCTGAGCGGTCCGCGACTCCACCATGATCGCGTACGTGGACTTGCAGTCGGTCAGCATGATGTGACCGTCGCCCTGCTTGAGGAGGATCTGCTTCTCCTGGAAGATCTTCGTCGCCCCCGGGTAGGCGAAGTCTTCGACGGCTGAGGGCATCGTGCCGTCACCCGGTGCCGGGGTGGCCGAGGCGGTGGGGGAGGGGTCCCCCGGAACGGCATGCGCGGTGGTCAGCGTCGCGACTCCGACGCAGAGCGCCAGACCCCCGCATACGCCCGCCATGATGACGTTTCGAACCTTGGATATCAAGGTGTCTTTCCTTCCCCCTTGCGGTGCGGCACAGCGGTGAAGTTCCTGTGAACCTCCCGTGCCTGGTCTGTGCGTAGGATGCTACTGGCAAGTAGTCAGAAGCCACACCACACAGCACGGATGACGGGTGACCGGCCGGTCGGCGCGGACGCCATGACCAGGTCGCCCGGGTGTAGAAGCCACCGCTTGCCGCCAACGGACGCGGCCCTCGACCAGCCGCATCCGCACACGTGCGGACGCGTGACTGACATCACTCAATTCTCAGGGGGGAATGGGCCAGTGAAACGGCCTTCGCGCTCATCAGGGGCGCTATCGAAGAACACAACAGCGCCAACCCGGGGACACCGTCCCGCACTTCGCGACCTCTGCGCCGTTCTGCTGCCCGTCACGCTCGCCGCCGGGCTGCTCGGCGCCGGACCGGCTAGCGCGGATGATGACTCAGACGACGGCGGATACCCTGTCTCCGACCGCCGCCTCGTCGTCGAAGCGTGGACCTGGGGCGGCCCGGGTGTGAAGGCGGGGGCGGAGAAGGCCCTGGTCGGCTCGGACGAGGACGTCAAGAAGTTCCTCGCCGACAAGGACGCCATCGGTAACGACGACGACCGCGTCGACATCAGTCGCATGGTCGCCGTGGGCGGCCCGGCTGTGCAGGAGGCGGCCAAGAACGCACTGAAGTCCACCGACCCAGGTGCCGTGCGTGCCTTCCTGAAGGACGGCTGGAAAGCGCCGCTGCAGGAGGACCAGCGGGTCGAGGCGTCCCGGGTCATCAACTTCGGCGGTCCGCAGGTCAAGCAGGCCGGGATGGCAGCCCTGAAAGGCACCCCGGAGGACGTCGCCCGGTTCCTGAAGTCGGGCCAGTATGAGGCGCAGGAGACCGACGACCGGGTCGAGGTCTCCAAGATCATCAATGACGGCGGCCAGGCAGTGAAGGCGGCCGGCAAACTCGCCTTGCAGGGCACACCCGACGACGTGGTGGAGTTCCTCGAGGTCGGGCAGTTCGTAGCCCGCAACAAGGACCAGGAACACGCCACCATCCAGCAGCTGCTGGACCAGGCGCAGAAGGCAGGAGTACGCGCGCAGGCGGCCACCGAGGCGGCCAAGGCGGCCTCCGCGCGAGCCAAGGCCGCCTCCGCTCTGGCCAAGGAAGACGCACAGCGGGCGGCCAAGGAGACGCAGGCGGCCAAGGGCGACTCCCAGACCGCCGCGGCCCGGGCCCGGCAGGCCGCCAGCGCCGCACGCGCCGCCGCCGGTGCGGCGCAGGAGGCGATCGGAGCGGCGAACGCGGCCAATGAGTCGGCCCGTATCGCCGCCGCCGCTGCCGCACAGACCGCCAGCGCCGCCGCCGCAGCAGCCGACGCCGCCTCCCGCGCTTACAACGCCGCCGCTGCCGCGGCTGGTAACGCGAGCAAGGCCGAGGACGCCAAGAACGCTGCAGCCAACGCACGGGCCACCGCGCTGCTGGCGGCCAAGTCGGCCCAGGCCGCTCAGGCGGCCGGAGACGCCTCCCGGGCCGCCAAGGCCGCCGCGGCCGACTCGCTGGCCGCCGGTGCCGATGCCAACGCCGCAGCTGACGCCGCGGACGAGGCCAGCGCCGCCGCCGACGCTGCCGGGGTCCACTCGGAAGAGGCCGCACAGGCGGCGGCAGAGACCCGACGGCACGCCGCTGAGGCCAACCGCGCGGCCAACGCCGCCGAGGCGCTGGCCCAGGAGTCCGCGGACGCTGCCTACGCCGCGCGTGACGCGGCCAAGGCTGCCGCCGACCACGCCAACAATGCAGCCGACGCCGCCGACGACGCGGCCAAGCACGCCGGCCAGGCGGCAGACGCGGCCAAGCAGGCCGACCGGCAAGCCGATGCCGCCAAGAAGGCCGCCGACACCGCCGGCCTGGCGGTGTCGACCGCCAAGAAGGTCTTCGACATCGCCCGCAAGACCGAGGCCGAAGACCTCACCAGCCGCACCAACGCCGCCATCGAACGCGCCAGGAGCCGCAAGGACCAGGCTGACGCCCTCACTTCCCAGACCGCCGCCAACGTTCTTGAAGCACGCGGCCTGGACGACACCGCACAGGCCCTGGCCGCCGAAGCCGCCAAGCCCGACGCGGACACCACGGCACTGGCCGCCAAGGGACGCCGGCTCGCCCTGCAGGCGCTGAGGGACCTCGGCCCGCTCAGCCAGCAAGCGGCCACCCAGGCCCTGTCCGGCACCGACGCCGACGTCATCGCCTACCTGCGCACCGGCTGGCAGACCGCCAAGACGCAAGAGACGCGCGAGCAGGTCTTCGAACTCACCACCGACAGCCCCTACCAGGCGGTGCGCACCGCCGCCGCAGACGCGCTCAAGGGCAGCGACCAGCAGGTCGCCGACTTCTACACCACCGGCCAGTACACGGCTGCCAACGACGACCTGCGGGTGAAGGTCTCCCAGATCAACAACGCCGGCGGACCCGGAGTCAAGGAAGCCTCCAAGGCCGTCCTGGCCACCAACGACCCCAAGACACTGGCCGCCTTCATCGCCACAGGCCAGTACTCCGCCCGCAACGACGACGAACGCGTCACCGCCTCCAAACTCGTCAACGACGGTGGCCCGGAGGTCAAGGCGGCCGCCAAGATCGCCCTGGCCGGCCCCGCCGACCAGCTCGAAGCCTTCCTCAACGTCGGCCAGTACATGGCCGACCGCAAGGACAAGCTCGCCGACACCCACAACGCCCAGATGCAGCGCCTGATCGCTGAAGCCTCCGGCATCGCGGCCACAGCGCGCAAGAACAGCTGGCTCGCCGCCAAGGCAGCCGCCGATGCCCACAAGGCAACCACCGACGCCCAGAAGGCAGCCAATCAGGCAGCCAACTCCGCCCATGAGGCCCAGGGCTACGCCCACGACGCCGACGTGGCCGCCACCAGTGCGGAGAACTCCGCGGACCAGGCCCGCAAGTCCGTGGCCACCGCGCGTGCCGCTGCCGACGCCGCCGACCACGACGCCGCCGACGCCACTGAATCTGCCGCCCAGGCCGAGTTCAACGCCAACTACGCACGCACCTCCGCCACCCAGGCCGACCAGTCGGCCGCCGACGCCCACGACTCCGCGGTCGCGGCCGGCAAGAGTGCCAAGGAAGCCCAGGAACAGGCTTCCCAGGCATGGCAGATCACGATGGACAAGCGCCGGGCCGAGGAAGCCGAAGCCCGCCGTCAGGCCGCAGAAGCACGCAAGGCACAGGCCGAGGCCAAGAAGAAGACTCAGCACTGCCATTACATCCCCCGCCTCGGCTACTACCCGGACTGCGTCAAGGACGGCGGTGTCATGGATCCGCCGATCAATGTGGATCCGCAAGAGGCCGCCATGATCTACGGCGGACTGTGGACGCTCTCCGGCGGCAAGGACATCCAGGACTGCATCGAGAACCCCACCCTCGGAAAATGCGCCTTCGCCGCCATGGTCGTCATCCCCGGCGTCGGCGAACTCAAGGCCGCCAAGAAGGTCGAAGAGGGCGTCGAAGGCGTGGCCGAGGCCAGCCGGGTCAGCAGGACCGTCGACGGCTGGCTCCCCCAGGACGCCGTGGACAAGGTGCCGGACTCACTCAAGCCCTTCATGAAGGAGAACAAGAAGGGCGTCGGTTACCGCTGGAACGACGGCAAGGGGAACGGCGTCCGGATCGACCAGGGAAACCCCAACAATTCCCAGGTGTTCCAGCAGGTCGACCACGTCGTCATCAACTCCGGTGGTAAAATCATCGGCCGCGATGGAACGCCCATAGCTGGCTCGATCAAGGATCACGCAGAGGAGGCCCACATCCCGTTGGAGGAATGGCTGCGCTGGAAGGAATGGGACAAGCCATGAATCAGACACCGCAGGTGCGACTGCCGCAGATGCGCGAGCAGATCATCGCAGCGGTACACGCGCTGTCCGACCCCGACCACCAGCGACGCGTCTGGATCGAGCGCCAGTACCCCCACCCGGGCTATTTCGATGACCTCACGCTGAACGTCCACATCCTCTACGACGACACCGCCGTACTGGACAACCCATCCGGGGCGATCGGCCACACACTCCGCGACGCCTCGGAGGCGCAGACCATGCAACGCCTCGCCGACCGCCTCAACGAGATCCTCGACGCCCTGGACCCCGAGGCAGATGACGCCGCCTACCTCGGACACCAACTGTGGCCAGGCGTCGTCGAAGCCGCGGCACAGGCCCACGCAAGCCTCACCCGGTGACGCCCTGAGGCCACTGACAACCTCAGCGCCTCGGGGCTGACCACACCACATCTTGCCGCTCTTGTCGGCTCGGCCGGACCCCAGCCCGGCCGACAAGAGCCCGACCCTCCTCCAACCCAGGGCGGTTTCAAAGCCGGGGTGATCTTGTAGGTATGCCGGTCACGGCAGTGTGCCGATGTCCGGCGACCACGCGATGTACGCAACGAAGCTCCGTTGTGCAGGTGACCTTCCCAAGTCGCCCTCGCCCAACGGAGCTTCGATGTGCCGTCAGTCTGCCTGATCAAGTCGTCCTCGCGTCAGCACAAGGCACCGCCCGGACGGGTGCCGCACTCGGCCTGGCTGATCACGCCCACCGCGAGCGCCGGCAGCACGGTCGACAGGCGCACCGAACGCGTCGGCCAGGAAACGGCGACCAAAACCAAGAGCGACGTGCTCGCAGCGGCAACGACAGTGAAGCTCCGCCATCTTGAAGTGGCTGATCAGCGGCGTGGCGTGACCTCGTTTGGGGGTGCTCGTGCTGGTCGTGGGCGCCAGTTTGTGATGTAGATCGTCCGGCGGGGCGGCTTTGTCGATGAGTTCACCGTCCTCAAACGGTCTACCCAGCGACACGACCGTTCTCGACAGGAGTGCCATGTCCACCATCCAGCCAGTGATCATTACCGCCGACCAGGACCTCCTGCTCGACTTCTATACGAAATTGTTCGGCGCCGAGGAGATCTTCCGGGTACCGGAGGCAGGCCCGGCCTTCTACCTCGGCTTGCGCATCGGCGACACCGACCTCGGGCTGGTGGCCAAGGCGAACCCGGGGACCGTGGCGGCGCCGCGGATCCTGCTCAGCATCGGTGTCGACGACGTCGACGAGACGCTCGGCCGGGTGGCGGCGCTGGGCGGCTCGGTCCGCAGCGGCCCCAACGACATGCCGTGGGGACAGCGTGTCGCCCACATCCAGGACCCCGACGGCAACCCGGTGAACCTCACTCAGCCGATCCCGGCCCGGTGACGCTGTTCCGCGGTGCTTGAGCTGATCGTGACCTACCTGCGGTAGCAATCAATTGCCAGCAGCAGCCTCGATGTTCGTCAGGACGAGCAGCGTGCGATACAGGTGGGTGGCGCGGACGGGGCCAGTACAGAGCTTGGCGAGGATCCGCCAGACGCCTCACCTCAGGTGGGCGAGCCCGTGCTCGACCAGTGCCTGCACTGCGGTAAGCACCCGATGGGGCCTGCTATTGACATCGCGTCAGGGGCCGGTTGCCGGCGTCCTGCACGCCGTCCGCGCCGACCTGCTGCGCCGCCTGGACCGCCCCGCCGAGGCGGCGGCGGAGTACGCCCGGGCCGCCGGCCTGATGGCAAGCGAGGCCGAGCGGGCCTGCCTGGAGCGACGAAGGAGAGAGATCGGTCCGACGACGACGTGACCGGCGCCGAGTGCGTCGTCAGGACCGGCTGACCGGCGTCGAGACACCCGCGGCCGATGGACCCGCCCCGGGATCGCCCCTATGGCCGCGTGACCCGCGTCGGGACCGTCACGTGGCGACGTGACTCGCGTCACCATGAGCCCCCGGAATGAACTTGAGGACCTGAAAGGTTGGTGTATGCATCCACTGAGACCTAGGCCCGGGCCGAAACCAGCCCGTGCACCACCAGCGAGGCATCCGTGAACCACCCCGCCATCGAGCAGCCCGCCGACATCGTGGCCCGGCTGCGCGCCACCTTCGCCACCGGTCGCACCAAGCCCGTCGAGTGGCGTACCGGCCAGCTGCGCCGGCTGCGCGCGATGCTCACCGAGCGCGGCGCCGACCTCGCCGCCGCCCTCCACGCCGACCTCGGCAAGAGCGGCACCGAGGCCTACCGCACCGAGATCGACTTCACCATCCGCGAGATCGACCACACCCTCGACCACCTCGAGGAGTGGCTGCGCCCGGAGCCCGCACCGGTCCCCGCCCACCTCGGCGCCGACGCCACGGCCTGGACGCAGTACGACCCCCTCGGTGTCGTCCTCGTCATCGCCCCCTGGAACTACCCGGCGCAGCTGCTGCTCGCCCCGCTGGTCGGCGCCCTGGCCTCCGGCAACGCGGTGGTCGCCAAGCCGAGCGAGCTGGCCCCGGCCACCTCGGCAGCCTTGGCCGAGCTGATCCCGGCCTACCTGGACACCGACGCCGTCGCCGTGGTCGAGGGCGGCGTCCCGGAGACCACGGCCCTGCTGGCCGAGCGCTTCGACCACATCTTCTACACCGGCAACGGCACCGTCGGCCGCGTCGTGATGCGTGCCGCAGCCGAGCATCTGACCCCCGTCACCCTCGAACTCGGCGGCAAGTCCCCGGTGTTCGTGGACCAGGGCGCCGACCTCGACGTGGTCGCGAACCGGCTCGCCCGCGGCAAGTTCCTCAACGCCGGCCAGACCTGCGTCGCCCCCGACTACGTCCTGACCGACCCGGAGACCGCCGCCTCCCTGGAGGCCGCACTGGTCCGCGCGGTCCAGGCAGTCTTCGGCACCGACCCTGCCGAGTCGCCGGAGTACGGCCGGATCGTCAACGAGCGGCACTTCGACCGGCTCTCCGCCCTGCTCGGCTCCGGCCGGGTGGCGGTGGGCGGCGACAGCGACCGTACGGCCAAGTACATCGCGCCGACCGTCCTCGCGGACGTCGACCCGGAGTCGCCCGTCATGCGGGAGGAGATCTTCGGCCCGATCCTGCCCATCGTCACCGTGACCGGCCTGGACGAGGCGATCGGCTTCATCAACGACCGTGACAAGCCGCTCGCGCTGTACGTCTTCACCGAGTCCGACGCGACCCGTGCGCGCATCGCCGCCGAGACCTCCTCCGGCGGCCTCGGCTACGGCCTGCCCCTCGCCCATCTCACTGTCTCCGACCTGCCGTTCGGCGGTGTGGGCGAGAGCGGCATGGGCAGCTACCACGGCCGCTACTCCATCGAGACGTTCAGCCACCGCAAGGCGGTGCTGGACAAGCCGCTCGGCTGAGTCCCCGTCGGCCGCCCGGCGGCGGAAACGCTACCGTGCAACGGAGTTGACACCATGCCGTGCGTGATGTGTGGCGGACCTGGTGGGTGTCCCGGCCGCTGTCCAGGCGGGGTCGAGCCGGGGCAGATCCGAACTGTGCGGCCACGGCCCCTTCTCGGGCCTCGTCGGCTGGGGGGACGACGAACAGGAGGCCACTGCGTCTCGCTGTTCGCCAGCCCGGCCGCGCTCAATGCGATATTCACCAGAGTCACCGGATTCAACGGCACGGGCTCCGGGGCTTGTGCGAGACTCCGCCGATGACCGCTGAAACGATCACCGCGGATGCCTCGGGCACCTGGAAACTCGGCGACCTGCCCGTCCACCGCACAGGCTTCGGAGCCATGCGGCTGACGGGCAGCGCCGCCTTCCACCTCGGTACACCCAGCGACCGCGCACGCTCGATCGCCGTGCTGCGCCGGGCCGTCGAACTCGGCGTGAACCACATCGACACCGCCGCCTTCTACTTCTCCGCCACCCGCTCCGCCAACGAACTGATCAACACCGCCCTCGCCCCGTACCCCGACGACCTGGTCATCGCCGCCAAGGTGGGCCCGTTCCGCGACTATCACGGCGAGTGGGGCACCGCGGCCCGGCCCGACCAACTGCGCGGTCACGTCGAGGAGAACCTGCGCCAGCTCGGCCGCGACCACCTCGACGTCGTCTATCTGCGCCGGATGGGCCAGGACTCCGTCGCCGAACACTTCGGCGCGCTCGCCGAACTGCGCGAGGCCGGACTGATCCGGCACCTGGGCATCTCCGACGTCGCACCGCACCACCTCGCCGAGGCGCTGGAGATCGCCCCGGTGGTGTCCGTACAGAACCGGTACGCACTTGACCGCCCCGATCCCGTGGCCGACGAGGTGCTGCGCCTCTGCGGCGGACACGGCATCGCCTTCGTACCGTTCTTCGCCGTCGCCGGAGAGGCCGGGGCTCATGCGGCGGCCGACACCCACGACGACACCGTGCGCGACATCGCCCGTGCCCACGGCGTGAGCCCCGCGCAGATCCGTATCGCCTGGACCCTGCACCAGGGCCTGCACGTCCTCGCCATCCCCGGTACCGGCAACCCGGACCACCTCGCGGAGAACATCGCCGCGGGCGCCCTGCGGCTCACCGCGGACGAACTGGCACGGCTGGACGCCCTGCACGCCCCCGCAGGCTGAGACGCCGGGGGTGCGTCTTCTGGGCGGCGGCCCCCGGACGAGCGGTCCTCCCATAATGGTGTGCGGGGGCACAGCCGTACGAAGGCCCCATTGACTACCATCGTGTAGACGGTCGCCCGGGCCGCAGACGAAGACGGGGTGAGGAACGTTCCATGACCGAGGCGAAGGACGAGCGCCGGCCGGCCGGCGAACTCGAAGCGAGTGTCATGGCCGCACTCTGGGCCGCCGCCGCGCCCCAGACACCCGGCCAGGTCCAGCGAAGCCTCGGCGCGGACCTGGCCCGCACGACGGTGACCACGATCCTCACCCGCCTCTACGACAAGGGGGTCGTCGAACGGCACCGCCAGGGCCGGGGCTACGCCTACCTCCCGGTCCAGGAGGTCCAGGACGCCCACGGCCTCACCGCCCGCCGGATGCACAGCGAGCTGGACCGCGACGGCGACCGCGAGACCGTACTCGCCCGCTTCGTCGCCCAGCTCAGCCCCCGCGACGAACGCATCCTGCGCGACCTCCTCGAACCCGACGAACGATGACCGCACTGCTTCTGCTGCCCCTGCTGCTGCCGATCGCCCTGCCGGCCCTGGCCCGCCGGGCCCTGGACCGGCTGGCCCCGGTCGCCGCGCTGTGGGCCGTCACCGCGAGCGCGGTCGTCCTCGCCGGCTGCTCACTGGCCGCGCTCGGCTCGCTCGTCCTCGTCGGGCTGCTCAAGATCCCGCTCTTCGCCGCGGTCGGCCAGCTGGTCCACCCGCTGCGCACCGCCTCGGACCTCGTCGTCCTGCCCGCCGCCGCGACCTCCGTCGGTGCCCTCGCCGTCTGCGGCTGGACCCTCGTCCGCTCGGTGCTGCACCAGACCCGCGCCTTCCGCGCCGCCCGCACCCAGGCCGGGCGCGGGCCGTCGGCCGGCGACCTGTGCGTGGTGGACTCGCCCCGCCCCGATGCCTACGCGCTGCCCGGCCGCCCGCACCGCATCGTCGTCACGACCGCGATGCTGCGCAGCCTGGACGGCCCCGAGCGGGAGGCGCTCTTCGCGCACGAGCGGGCGCACAACGACGGCCACCACCACTACTTCCTCGCCGCCGCCGAACTCACCGCGCACTGCCACCCGGC
>NZ_CM002285.1:8768543-8803964 GCF_000497445.1 Streptomyces roseochromogenus subsp. oscitans DS 12.976
CCACGGGCCCCGTCCCGCAGCGCGTCCAGGCCCTGCTGGCCGCGCCTTACGTGCCCCGGGCCGCCCGGGCCGGCCGTACGATCGCCGGCCTGCTCATCGCCTGCACCGCCGTCTCCTGCCTGGCCTCGGCCGTCGGCATGGCCGACTTCCACCACCGGGTGGAGGTCGCCCAGGGCGACGAGGGGCGCTGACACCCGGCGTCCGCGAACATCCCGTCGAAGCCGCACGGAAACGCGCGTAGAACCATGACTGGCGCGCATGAGGTTTTACGTATAACCTCACCCGCTAACCACCCCCACCGGAAGGTCCGATCACCGGAAGGTCCCATGCGACGCGTCGCCCTGGTCACCCTCGTCGTTGACGACTACGACGAGGCCATCCGCTTCTACACCGAGGCCCTCGGCTTCCGGCTGGCCGAGGACGCCCCGCGCCCCGACGGCTCCCGCTGGGTCGTCGTGGAGCCGGGCCGCCCGGAGAGCCGGAACGGCCAGAACGGCCAGAGCGCAGCCCTGGCCGGCACCGGACTGCTCCTCGCTCGCGCCAAGGACGAGGCCCAGCGGTCCCGCGTCGGCGACCAGACCGGCGGCCGCGTCGGGTTCTTCCTGCACACCGACGACTTCGACCGCGACCACGCCCGGATGGCGGCGGCCGGCGTGACCTTCCTGGAGGAGCCGCGGCACGAGCCGTACGGCACGGTCGCCGTCTTCCAGGACCTGTACGGCAACCGCTGGGACCTGCTCCAGCCCGCCGGCTGACCCCTCTTCGCCGCTTTGAACCGCCTGCTCAAGGAAAGACCCGTCATGACTGCTACGCGCGTAGATGCCGAAGTGATCCGCCGCCTGCCCAAGGCCGTGCTGCACGACCACCTCGACGGCGGCCTGCGTCCCGCCACCGTCGTCGAACTCGCCGCGGAGATCGGCCACACCCTGCCCACCACCGACCCCGACGAGCTGGCCGCCTGGTACTTCGAGGCCGCCAACTCCGGCGACCTGGTCCGCTACATAGCCACCTTCGAGCACACCCTCGCCGTCATGCAGACCCGCGAGGGCCTGCTGCGCACCGCCGAGGAGTATGTGCTGGACCTCGCCGCCGACGGTGTGGTCTACGCCGAGGTGCGCTATGCCCCCGAGCTGAACATCCAGGGCGGGCTGTCGCTCAGCGAGGTCGTGGAGACCGTCCAGGAGGGCCTCGCCGCCGGTATGGCCAAGGCGGCCGCCGCCGGTACCCCGGTCCGGGTGGGCACCCTGCTGTGCGGGATGCGGATGTTCGACCGCGTCCGTGAGGCCGCCGACCTGGCCGTGGCCTACCGGGACGCCGGTGTCGTCGGCTTCGACATCGCGGGCGCCGAGGACGGCTTCCCGCCCGCCGACCACCTGGCCGCCTTCGAGCACCTGCGCCGCGAGAGCGTGCCCTTCACCATCCACGCCGGTGAGGCGCACGGCCTGCCCAGCATCCACCAGGCCCTGCAGGTGTGCGGCGCCCAGCGCATCGGCCACGGCGTGCGCCTCACCGAGGACATCCCCGACCTCGCGGCCGGCAAGCTCGGCCGGCTCGCGTCCTGGGTGCGCGACCGCCGGATCGCCCTGGAGATGTGCCCGACCTCCAACCTGCAGACCGGCTGTGCCACCTCGATCGCCGAGCACCCGATCACGGCCCTGAAGGACCTGGGCTTCCGGGTCACCCTCAACACCGACAACCGTCTGGTGTCGGGCACGACGATGACCCGGGAGATGTCCCTGCTGGTGGAGGAGGCCGGCTGGACGGTCGAGGACCTGCGCACGGTCACGGTGAATGCCGTCAAGAGCGCGTTCATCCCGTTCGACGAGCGCAAGGCCCTCATCGAGGACGTCGTCCTGCCGGGTTACGCGGCGGCGCTCTGAAGGAGCCCCCTGAGGTAGGCGGCCTGTCCGATGTGCTGAAGGTCGTCGGACAGGACGCTCACCAGGCGCACCCCGAGCGTGACCGGGGGGTCCCAGCGCTCGTCCACGACGCGTTCCAGATCCTTGGCGGCGAGTGAGCGCAGCCGGCCGAGGGTCTGCTCGTGGACGGCGTCGTAGTAGCCGGTCAGCAGGTCGGCGGAGTCGACGGTGACCTTGGCGACCTTCGCGGGGGTGTGCCCGTACCCGTGGTCACGGGGCGGCAGATCGAGGCCGAAGCGCTTCTCCCAGCCCTGGCCCAGCCACACCTGGTCGAGGTCGAAGGCGTCGGCGATGTGGTCGTCCTGCACCCGGGTCAGGTGCCAGACCAGCCAGGCGATGGAGTTGGCGTCGGGCGCGGGGCGGTGGTTCAGCTCGTCCGGTCCGAGGCCGTCGAGGGCGGCATGGACTTCTTCCTGGATGCGGCTGTAGCCGTCGATGAGGATGTCCTTTGCGTGCATGGAGTCCACCATCCCAAACCGCGGGCGCTCATGCGTCCGGAATCCAGCTCCCGTGGAAACCGAGCGGCACCCGCCCCGGCAGATGGACCCGCGCCACCGGCTCCCCGGTGAAGTCCTGCGCCGCGAGGATCACCAGGTCGGCCGCGCCCCGGTCCGGGTTGTGCACGTATGCGAGCGCATACCCGTCGTCCTCGGCCGCCGCCCGGTGGCCGGCCGCGTCGCGCGGTACGAACACCGCCTCGCCCGCCGCCGCGCCCCTCGGCAGCCGGTGCACCTCGGTGGCGCCGCGCAGCAGGTCGTGCTTGACGAGCGCGTTGGAGAAGGCGGCGTCGGGTGGGGTGCCGCCGACCGGCGTCAGACAGGCGGCCGTCAGCTCGGCGGCCGCCGCCGTGTAGCCGTAGCGGTGCCGGCGCGACACCAACGACTCGTTCACGCGCGGGAATTCCTGCGGCCGGTCGTCCAGCACCCGCTGCCGTACCCGCCCTTGGCGCAGGTCGATCGTCCACCGCTCCAGTTGCGCGGTTCCCGCCGCGTACGGGCCGCCCGAGCCACGTCCGGCGACGTAGAACGGCGCCGGGTAGGTCGTCATGTCGACCACCACGCGGCCGCCCTCGTCGTAGGCGTTGAGCGTGTGCGAGTAGAAGACGGGGTCGATCTCGAACCAGCGCACAGGGCCGCCGTGACGCCGCATGACGCCCACGCGCGTGGGGTGTTCCCGGTTCCAGATGTACGGCACCGGTTCACCGCGCCCGGCCGCGGCGGGGTCGAAGGTGACCGGGACGTCGATGACGACGACGTGCCGCTCGGTGAGCGCGAAGTCATGCACCATCGGCGCGTCCGGCATCGGGATCCGGGTGGTGCGGGTGACGCGCCCCGAGGGAGCCACCACCATGTGCCGGATGTGGTCCCAGGCCGGGTAGTAGGCGATCGCGTGCAGCTCGCCGACGTGCGCGTCGAACTTGGTGTGCGCGGTGAACGCGGCTTCCAGGGTGCCCTTGAAGTCGTACGGGCCCACCGTGCCCAGCTCGCCGTCGAGTTCGTACGGCAGCGGGCCGCTCTCCTGCAGCGCGAGGATCCGGCCCCGGTAGGGGATCACATGGGTGTTGCACGGGAAGTCGTCCGGCGGGACCGGACCCGGGTACGGTTCGCCCAGCTTCTTCGCGACCTGTGAGGAGCGCACCCAGCGGTTGCGGTACCACTCGGCCTTTCCGTCGCACAGCCGGACCCCGTGCACCATGCCCTCGCCGAGCATCCAGTGATGGGCCCGGGGATCCTCCAGGCCGAGCACGTTCGGGCCGTTGCGCAGGAAGCGGCCGTTCAGCTCGCGCGGGATGCGGCCGGTCACCGGCAGGTCGAACGCGGTCAGTTCCTCGGTTACCGGTGCGAACGCCCCCTCCAGGAACGGATGGTGATGCTTCGTCACCGTTGCTGCGGGACGGGCCGCCGCCGGGCCGGTGCCCAGGCCGGTGAGTGCGCCCGCCGCCGCGAGTCCGGCCGTCCCGCGCAGCACGGTCCGTCGTGTCTGTTCCGCCATGATCTGTCCTCCCGGCCGTCGTCGCCCTGCCTGACGGTCTTGAGTCTGCGGCGGCGGGCGGCCGGAATCAGGAGGTCTGGGGCCCGTCCTGGGGTGGTGCCAGGCCCCCTGCCCCACCCCCTGTTTCCAGGAGGGTGACCAGCGCCCGGGCGGCGGGACTGGTGGCCCGGTCCGGCGGCAGCAGAGCCACGGTCGCGTACTCCGCCTCGCCCGTGCCCTTCAGCGGCCGCGCCGTGAGCGAGGGCCGCTTGTGCCGGAAGTGCCGGGGTACGACCGCGATCCCCAGGTTCTCGTCCACCAGGTCCAGCAGGCTGTGCACGTCGTTGACCTCCAGCGCGACCGTGCGCCGGACACCGGCTGCGGCGAACGCGGCGTCCGTGGTGCGGCGCGGGCCCCAGTCAGGATGGAAGTCCACGAAGACCTCACCGGCCAGGTCCTGCGGGGTCAGCACCGCGCCGGCCGCGGCCAGCCGGTGCCCGGGGTGGCACAGCACGGTCATCGGTTCGCTCGTCAGCGGCACCGAACGCAGCTGGTCGGTGTCCGCCTGGGTGCGATAGGCGAAGGCGAGGTCGAGCCGGCCGGCCCCGACCTCCTCGGCCAGCGCGCCCGAACCGGCCTGCCGCAGCCGGATCTCCACATCCGGGTGCCGGCCCCGGAACGCGGCCAGCATCCGTGCCACATGCACCCCGGCGATGCACTGCTCCGTACCCAGCGCCAGCGTGCCGCGCAGCACGCCCTGCACCGCCGCCACCGCCTCGTGCGCCGAGCGCACCTGCGCCAGGATCCGCTCGGCCTCCACCAGCAGCGCCCGCCCCGCCTCGGTGAGCGCCACCCGGCGGGTGGTCCGCACGAACAACGGCGCCCGCAGCTCCCGCTCCAGCGCCCTGATCGACGCCGACAGCCCGGACTGGGACACCATCAGACGTTCGGCGGCCCGGGTGAAATGCTGGTCCTCGGCGACGGCGACGAAGTGCTGGAGATGACGCAGTTCCATGATTGAGCAGCCTAGTCGCTGAATTTCATCGGATTCTTCTGTTGGACCACTGTGCGCGGCACGCGGAAGAGTGGCGCGGGTAGATCGTGTACCAACCCCTCTGGAGTCGCGTTGTACACCGCACACCCCGACCGTTACGCCGACATGCCCTACCGGCGCACCGGACGCAGCGGACTGATGCTCCCCGCGCTGTCCCTCGGCCTGTGGCACAACTTCGGCCCGGACCGGCCCGCTGAGACCCAGCGGGCCATCCTGCGCCGCGCCTTCGACCTGGGCATCACCCACTTCGACCTCGCCAACAACTACGGCCCGCCGCCCGGCGCCGCCGAGTCCGCGCTCGGTGCGGCCCTGCGGGCCGACTTCGCGCCGTACCGCGACGAGCTGGTCATCTCCACCAAGGCCGGCTATCTCATGTGGCCCGGCCCGTACGGTGAATGGGGCTCGCGCAAGTACCTGCTGTCCTCGCTCGACCAGAGCCTCACGCGGATGGGCCTGGACCACGTCGACATCTTCTACTCGCACCGCCCCGACCCGGACACTCCGCTGGAGGAGACGATGGGTGCCCTGCACAGCGCGGTGCAGCAGGGCAAGGCGCTCTATGTCGGTGTCTCCAACTACTCGGCGGAGCAGACCCGTGAGGCCGCCCGGATCCTCGCCGACCTCGGCACCCCGCTCCTCATCCACCAGCCGCGCTACTCGATGCTCGACCGGCGCCCCGAGGACGAGGGGCTGCTCGACGCCCTGGACGCACTCCAGGTCGGCTCCATCGTCTACTCACCGCTGGAGCAGGGCCTGCTCACCGGCCGCTACCTCGACGGCATCCCCGAGGACTCCCGGGCCGCGAGCGACAGCCCCTTCCTCGACTCGGACGCCGTCACCGAGGAGCTGGTCGGCCGGCTGCGCGCCCTGGACGAGATCGCCAAGTCCCGCGGCCAGACCCTGGCCCAGCTGGCTCTGGCCTGGGTGCTGCGCGGCGGCCGGGTCACCTCCGCACTGGTCGGCGCGAGCAGCCCGCAGCAGCTCGAGGACAGCGTCGGCACCCTCCGCAACCTGGACTTCGACGCCGAGGAACTGGCCCGGATCGACGCGATCGTCAGGCCGTAGGCCCGCCATGAGGGGGCTCACAGCTGAGACGGCTCGCCCGCACTCCAGACGATCGCCGGGGGCACCACCCGCCCGCACAGCGGATGGCCCTTGGCGTCGGTCAGGGCGAGCCGGCCCACCAGCGCACCGCGCCGCCGTGCCTCGGCGAGGACCTCCGGCGGAACGTCGGCGAGCATCAGCTTGGCGCGCCGGACCATCCGGGACGCTTCCTCCTTCGGCTGCCTGCCGGCCCAGGAGAGGTAGACGAAGCGTCCGCCGAGCCGGTTCTGCACGTACGGGCCGCGCAGCTCGCCGTCGGCGGTGAACGTACAGGGGAGCGTCCATGTCGCCGTCGGGGCGTCGCCGGGCTGTGGATCGAGCAGCTCGGCGGGCCGGTCCTTGCGCTGGACCGCGACCTCGATCCCGCTGACCCCGGGGAAACCGGGCCCGGGCCCGCAGTCGCGGCCGGGCAGGGTATGGCCTTCGATGCGCAGGTGCATGCCACCAGTGTGGGCGAGGCGGGAGAGCCGGACACTCCTTCCGTCTGTCCTTCCTTCATTCCGGCGCCGGGGAGCCGGCGTGGCCCTCAGCCCGTGAGCCGTTCGCTGACCTCCCACGGCCGGGCCACCGCCTCCGGGCCGGCAGGGTAGGGCAGCATGCCGGGCAGCCCGGGCTCTGCCCGCCACCCGGCCTCGTCCTCCGGGGCCACCAAGGGGCTGATGCCGCAGTTCTCGCAGCAGACCCCGCCCAATCCAGCGAGCTGCCGACTGGTGGCGCACCACACGCTGGTCGCCGCTCCCTGCGCGACGGTCTTCTGCTGCCGGGCAGGGGCGCGCACCGGGCGGCCCTGAGCGTCGAGGGCACCGGCCGCCCGCAGGGCCTCCCTGGTGAGGGGCTTGGCGAGACCGGTGTCGGCGATCTGGCCAGGGTGCACGGAGAAGGCTCGCACCCCTCCGCCCGGCCCCGCCGGTCAGGTCGATGCCCTCGGTCACTTCCGCCGCGGTGGACGCGGCACCGGAACCGGAGTGCGGGGGCTGGCGGGGGCTGTTGGACAGACCGCCGCGCGCGGCGGAACTCATCGCCGGCCGGGCGGTGTCAGGCAGTCGCCGGCACTCGGTCCAGAAAGCCCAGCACCTGCCGGATACGGCCCTCCTCGTCCAGCGTGACGACGTCGAACCCGGCCACCGGCGCCGAGACTTCCCCAGAGGGGGTACCCCCAGCCTCGCTCACCAGCTCCCAGCCGAAGCGCGCGGTGTCGTGGTGCCCGTCCACCGCGCCGAGCGGGCGGAAGACGAACCCGGGGAACTGCTCGTGGGCCGCCGTGATCACGGCCGCGATGCCCTCGTGGCCGCGGACGTCGGCGAGGGGGTCGGTGTAGCCGCCGTCCACGGTCCATGCGGCGGCGACCGCCTTCTTCAGCGCCTCCGGCTCGGTGGCGTTCCAGGCCTCGAAGTAACGGGCGGCGGCGCTCTCGTAACGGTCGGTGTTCACGGACATGGTGAATCAGCCTCCATCGAGGTCGTAACTGCTGGGCGGAGCCGGATCCGGGGTTTCGCCGATCCGGTGTGACCACCATGCCGGAGGGCTGAGGGGCGGGTCGATTACCTGCCTGGTCATGCCCAAGTGCCCGCCCGCGCCGGTGCATTCCGGTCAGAAATGGACGGGGAATATGCCAACAGACTGGCCGGAAAGTCATGGTGACAGTGTTTCGGCAGTGGCGATACTCGAACGCCAGGGGCACTTCACCGCACAGGAGCCGCACGGCCCAGGCCGGCACACCTGAAGAGGCGACGGGGGAGTGAGGCGTGCACGACGAATTCCTGTGCCATGTCACGGCGTACGGCATGTGCGACGGCCGGCGCATCGGAGTACCGCTCGGCACCTATCGCGCGCCGACGCTGGCCCTGGCCCTGTGGTGGCTGCGGGACCGGGCGTCCTGGATCGCCGAGCGCCTCGACCCCAGCCCCGAGGACCCCGCCTTCCCGGCGGGCGCGCTGGTGTCGGTCGCGGAGACGGTGGCCGACGTGCCCGCGCTGCTGCGCGCCTGGTGCGCCGACGACGTCCGCCAGGAGCGGGTGGCCGACGAGCTGTCGGGCGGGCGCCTGGTGCGGATCGCGGCCAGCGACGACACCACCGAGTACGAACTGCTTGCCGAGTCCGTCGACGCGCTGCGCATGCAGCGCACCCTGCCCGCGCTCGTCGTGCCCGTCGCCTGACACGTGTGGAGCGGGGCGTCGCCGCCTCGGTCGATCCACGGGATGCCCCCTGGGGTGATCGGGGTGACGCCCCTCGGTATCGGGCGCACAAGTGAGCGAATCGGTACAATCTGGCCATGGCGGAGCGGCCGGTCGCCCCGACGGCGTCTGAACTCGTGCTGGAGACCGACATGGGCTCCACGGTGATGAGCCCGGGCCAGGACTACCACGTCGGTCGCGACCCGTTGAGCGACATCGTCTTCGACGATGCCCGGGTCTCGTGGCACCACGCAGTGCTGCGCTGCGACCACGATCACTGGATCCTGACCGACCAGCACAGCACCAACGGCACCTACGCCGACGGCCACAGGATCGACCGGTGGGGCGTGCGCCCCGGCAGCGTGATCCGCTTCGGCAACCCCGCCGACGGCCCCCGCGCGGTCCTCGCCGACGCCCCGCGGCCCGCCCCCGACCGCCCCTGCGCGGTCTCGCTGCCCCTGCTGACCGGGACCTTCCGCCGGCCCAGCAGCGTCCGCCCGCTGCCCCCGCGCACGGTCCGCATCGGCCGGGCGGCCGACAACGACCTCGTGGTGGACGACCTGATCGTCTCCCGCCGCCACGCCGAACTGCGCGCCCATCCCGACGGCACGTACGAGATCGTCGACCTCGGCAGCCACAACGGCACCTACCTCAACGGCCGGCCCATCACTCGCGCACCCGTGGGCCCCGGCGACATCGTGGGCATCGGACACTCCGCGTTCTGCCTGGTCGGCGACGAACTCCAGGAGTACGTCGACACCGGCGAGGTCTCCCTCGACGTCCAGGAGCTCACCGTCGTCGTCGACCGCGACGGCAAGGTGCTCCTCGACCACGTGTCCTTCCCGGTGGGGGAGAAGTGCCTGCTCGCGGTGGTCGGACCGAGCGGTGCCGGGAAGTCCACTCTGCTGAACGCCCTGACCGGACAGCGGCCCGCCGACCGCGGCACCGTCCTGTACGACGGCCGCGACCTCTACCGCGACTACGCCGAGCTGCGCCAGCGCATCGGCCTGGTCCCGCAGGACGACATCCTGCACCCCCAGCTGACCGTGCGCGCCGCCCTCGTCTACGCCGCCGAACTGCGCTTTCCCGAGGACACCGCCGCGGCCGAGCGGCGCGCCCGGGTGGACGAGGTCATCCGGGAGATCGGCCTGGAACAGCGCGCCGACCAGCCCGTGCACAGCCTGTCCGGCGGGCAGCGCAAGCGGGTCAGCGTGGCCCTGGAACTGCTCACCAAACCCTCGCTGCTCTTCCTCGACGAGCCGACCTCGGGCCTCGACCCCGGCATGGACCGGTCGGTCATGAACATGCTGCGCGGCCTCGCGGACGACGGCCGCACGGTCATCGTGGTCACCCACAGCGTCCTCAGCCTCGGTGTCTGCGACCGCCTCCTGGTGCTCGCCCCTGGCGGCAAGGTGGCCTACTACGGGCCGCCCGACGACGCCCTCGCCTTCTTCGGCTTCGAGCAGTGGCCGGAGGCCTTCGAGGCCTTCGAGCGCGCCCCGGACCGCGACTGGGCGCGGGAGTACCGCGAGTCGCCGTTCCACCGGCACTACGTCGCCCAGGCCACCACCCAGCCCCACCACCCGGGCCCAGCCCCCGTCTCCCCGGCGCCGCCTCCCCGCCCACGCGGCTGGGGCGCCCAACTCGGCACTCTGGTCCGCCGCTACACGGCCGTCCTCAGCGCCGACCGCACCTTCCTGCTCGTCATGATCGCCCTGCCGTTCGTCATGGGCGCCATGGCCCGCGCCGTGGCGGGCAGCCGGCTCACCCAGGACACCGCGATGAACGCACTGCTCACGCTGTGCGTCGGCGCCGTGCTGGTCGGCGCCGCCAACGCGGTGCGCGAACTCGTCAAGGAACGCGTCGTCTACCAGCGCGAACGCGCCGTCGGCCTGCCCCGTTCGGCCTATCTGATGTCCAAGATCGTGGTGCTCGGCACCATCAGCATCGCCCAGGCCGTGGTCCTCACCCTGGTGGCCCTCCTCGGCGTCGACCTGAACGCCCCCGGCGGCAAGGGCGTCCTGCTGCCGCCGCTGGTCGAGATCACCCTGGCCCTCGCCCTGCTCGCGTTCACCGCGATGACGCTCGGCCTGCTGGTCTCCGCGCTGGCCCGCAAGGAGGAGATGACGATGCCGCTGCTGGTGCTGCTCGCCATCGTCCAGGTGGTGTTCTGCGGAACCCTGCTCAGGCTCAACGGCGTGCCCGGCCTGGAGCAGCTGTCCTGGCTCGTGCCCTCCCGCTGGGCGCTCGGCGCCATGGCCGGCACGATCGGACTGTCCAGGATCGTGCCCGGCCCGCTGACCGCCGACCCCCTCTTCCGGCACTCGACGGGCGTCTGGCTGCTCGACATGGCCATGCTGGTGGTGCTCTGCGTCCTCTACGGGCTCGCGGTCGCCCGGCTGCTGCGCCGGCACGAGCCCGCCGTGATGCGGAAGTAGGCGGGAGGTGCCGGCACGATGAGCAAAGCGCCCAGTCCCGGATTCCAGCCCACGCACGTCGTGCCGCGGCGCGGCCTGCCCGCCTGGGAGGCCCCCGACCCGGCCCGGCCCACCGTGCCCCTCGACCCGCTGCTGCCGGTCGAGCTGGTGGAGCGGCGCGGCGACTGGGCGTACGTCCGCTGCTCCAACGGCTGGGGCGCCTGGGTCGACGGCCGCCGGCTCGTCGCCGTACCGGAGGACCCGCCCGCCACCGAGGGCGCCGGCGGCACCGCCGATCCGCTGCCCCTGCTGACCCGCGCCGGACAAGCCCTGGCCGACTACCGGTCCGCGGTGGAGGAACTGGCGGCCGGCACGCTGGACGGCGAGGACTTCGAGGACCGCACCCGCGGCCTCAGGCTCGGGATCGTCGTCGACGGGGAGGCCATGTGGCTGTACGACCCCGAGGAGGGCCGCTGGGTCTACGGCGACGGACGGAGGCTGACCACCTACGCCACCGACCGGGAGGTCACCGGCGAGGAGGACACCGGGCACGCCCCGACCCGGCTGGTCGCTCCGGAAGGTGAGCGCTGATGGCGCGCCAGACCAGCCTGTTCTCCGGCCGGCCCTCGGAACTCATCGGCCGGCAGGTCGCGAACTACCTGGTCGAGAGCGAGATCGGGCGCGGCGGCATGGCCGTCGTCTTCCGCGCCCGCGACCTGCGCCTGGACCGCACGGTCGCCCTCAAGCTGCTCGCCCCCGAACTCGCCCGCAACGACACCTTCCGCAAACGCTTCATCCACGAGTCCCAGGTGGCCGCCGCGATCGACCACCCGCACATCGTGCCGGTCTTCGAGGCCGGCGAGACCGACGGCGTGCTCTACATCGCCATGCGGTACGTCCCCGGCAGCGACCTGCGCCGCCTCCTCGACCTGCGCGGACCGCTGCCGCTGCCGCACGTCGTGCGGATCGCCGCGCAGGTGGCCTCCGCCCTGGACGCCGCCCACGAGCACGGACTGGTGCACCGGGACGTCAAGCCGGGCAACATCCTGATCGCCGAGGGCATCGACAGCGACCACCCCGAGCACGTGTACCTCACCGACTTCGGGCTCACCAAGAAGTCGCTGTCCCTGACCGGCTTCACCAGCGTCGGCCAGTTCGTCGGCACCCTCGACTACGTGGCCCCCGAGCAGATCTCCGGCCGCCCGGTGGACGGCCGCTGTGACGTCTACGGCCTGGCCTGCGTCGTCTACGAGAGCCTCGCCGGCCGGCCCCCGTTCCAGCGCGAGGACGACATGGCCCTGCTCTGGGCCCACCAGTTCGACGACCCGCCCCCGCCGAGCGAGGCCCGCCCCGAGCTTCCCCCGGCCGTGGACCCGGTCTTCGCCCAGGCCCTCGCCAAGTCCCCGGACGCCCGCCACGCCACCTGCCTCGCCTTCGTCGCCGCCCTGCGCGCCGCCACGGCGCCCGCTCCCGGCCCGGCCCAGGTCCGCCCGGCGGCGGAGGCCGACACGGAGACGGACCACACGGCGACCGAGGCCCAGAGTCCCCCGCACTGGGCCGACCCGGTGTTCCCGCCGTAAGGCCGGCTGACTGCCCACGCCTGCGGACTTGCTCACGTCCCCAGGCCCGCTCACGTCCCTACGGCCTCTCGTCGACTCCCTCCTGTGCCTTGCAGCTGCACGCACCAGACCCCGCTCGGCTCGGCTCCAAGGCACTGTCGCCCGAAACCGGCCTGATCCGGAAGAAGAGCCCTGGGTCCGCTCAGTCCGCAGGCCCGCTCACCTCGCCGTGCCGCTGCACCGGCCGCGCCAGCAGACCGCCCAGGAACCCGGCGACAAGTCCCCACAGCGCGCCCAGGCCCACCGCCTGCCACAGCCGGGGCTTGAGGAACAGCTCCCCGGACAGCCCGCCGCCCAGGTCGCCGATGCCGAGCAGGGAGAGGCCGTAGTGCGCCGAGACCCGGCCCGTCAGACAGATCATCAGCATCGTCAGCGCCAGCGCCACGGCCAGACGCACGGCGTGCTGCCACGGCTGGATCCGGGCCGGGGAGCGGACCGCCATCCGGAAGGCGACGGCGAGCAGCAGCAGCGCGGCCATGAGCGCCAGCCACCACATCCGGCCGTCGTAGGCGGTGAGCGAGCGCAGATTCAGCGCGGAGACGTCGGGGGTGCGCAGGATCTCGTCCAGGATGTGCGGCATCGGCAGCCCGAACGGGCCGGACACGCGACCGTTCCAGGTCGCCCCCAGGCCGAGCGTGAGGGCCAGCCACATGAGGTTGGGCAGGCCGAGCAGGATCAGCGCGAACGTGGTGGCGACGTGCCCGCGGGTGGCCGCTGTGAGCAGCGCCGTCACCAGGCCGATGACGACATAGGCGAGCAGCAGCTCCACCATCGCGTGCGCGGCGGGGCGCACCGACTCCTGGAGGCGCAGCAACCGCCCCGGCAGGGGCGCCCCGCGCGCGACCAGCAGCGCCAGCACCAGCACTCCGGCCAGCCACAGCAGGCCGAACAGCACCGTCAGCGGCAGGTCCGTGGTGAACCCGACCTTCGGCGCCGCGTCGAACAGCCCGGTCAGATCGCTGAGGGTGCCGCTGCCCACGTCCACGGCGAAGGTCTGCCGGGCGGCGAGGGCCAGGCCGATCAGCGCGAGCAGCCACAGCACCGCGATCCGGGCGGCCCAGCCGGCCAGCTCCCCGGCCGAGGCCACCGCCCGGTGCCGTAGCGGGCGCAGGAAACCCGCGCCGATCACCAGGGCACCGGCGAGGGTGACCGACAGCGGGATCACCGTGAGCCCGGCGTGCGTCTGCGCCAGCGCACCCGCGTTGCCGGAGAGTTCCACGCTGCCGCCGACCGCCGTGACCAGGGCCGCGGCCACCACCCTCGGGAACGCGCCGTCCGGCAGGTCCGCCGCGCCGGCCGCCCACAGCCCGAGCGCCGCCACCAGCACCATGACGGCCAGCCCGGTCAGCACGGCGGCCACGGCCCGAGCCCAGCCGTGGCGGGCGGCGGGCCGCACGGAGACGGTGGGAGCGCTCACGGTTGACACGCTAAGCAGCCGCCCGGCACCCCGCCCGCCGAGTGGGCCGTCCGCGTCGGCTTGCGAGCCCGACCGCACTGGGACACACAATGGGATCAATGTGCAGCCGAATGCACTAAACGGGACTTGACCGAGATAAGCCGCGCATTCCGCCGCGCAATGCGGCGATCGCGACGGGAAGAAGTGCTCGTGAGCGCCGAACCTCCGTCTTCCGGCCGCCCGACCGGGCCGCCCTCCGGCCCGCTGTCGGGCTCCTCCCGTCCCCCCTCCGGACCGCCGCCCGGCCAACCGCCGGGCGCCGGGGCCAAGGGGCCGCACGGGCCGTGGTGGAAGTCCGTTCCTCGCGTGGCAGCCCTCTCCGCGGCCGTCGTCGCGGCCGTGGCTCTCGCGGTGGTCTTCACCCGTCCGGGTGGCGGATCCTCCGCCAAGGGCGGCGAGGTCTTCCTGCAGTCCGCGAGCAGCAGCGGCCAGGACCCGTTCACGGAGTCGACCGCCCAGCAGAGCTCCGCTCCACCGCCGCCCTCCGCCTCCGCCGCGGCCACCGGCACGGCCAACGCGGTGCAGGGCGTGGAAGGCGGGGCGCCGGGCCTTTACGGCGGTACCCAGAGCGCTCCCGCCTGTGACGTCGAGAAGCAGATCAAGTTCTTCCAGACCGACCCGGGCAAGGAGAAGGCCTTCGCCTCCGTGGCCGGCGTCCAGCCGTCCGGTGTGCCGGCGTACCTGCGCTCGCTGACCCCGGTGCAGCTGCGCGTCGACACCCGCGTCACCAACCACGGCTACCGCAACGGCGCGGCCACCAGCTACCAGTCGGTGCTCCAGGCGGGCACCGCCGTGCTGGTCGACAGCCAAGGCGTACCCCGCGTGCGCTGCGCCTGCGGCAACCCGCTGAACCCGCCGGTCGCCCAGAAGGCCGCGCCGAAACTCGTGGGCACCCCCTGGTCGGCGTACCGGCCCTCGAACGTGATCGTGGTGACCCCGGCGCCGACGATCATCAACGTCTTCGTGCTCTACGACTCCCACCACGACGACTGGATCCACCGCCACCGCGGTGACTACGACGGCAGGCACGACCAGCACGCCAGGCCGCCCGAGTTCCCGCACCCGTGGAACCTGCCGCCGTGCGCGCCACCGGGTGCGACCGGGACGCCGGGCGCCACGCCGTCGCCCTGCCGCTCCACGTCGGGCAAGCCGAGCCCGTCGACGTCGACGTCGTCGCCATCCTCGTCATCGTCTTCGTCCTCGCCGAGTTCCTCCTCGTCGTCCGCTTCGCCTTCCTCGTCCTCATCCCCGTCATCGTCGAGTTCGTCCCCGTCGTTCTCGCCTTCGTCGCCCTCACCGTCGGAGTCGACGGAATCGAAGTCACCGGAGTCCACGACACCTGCGTCGCAGCCGGCGTCGACCGAGACCTCGTCCGCCGGGCCTGCATCACCGTCCGCAGGCTCACCGTCGAGCGCGAAGCCGACCGAGAGCTCCGCCCAGCAGTCGTCGGCGAGCTCGCCCCGGCAGTCGACGCAGCAGCCGGCCACCTCCGCGCCGCCGTCCGCGGAGCAGTCCGCGCCCGGCCCAGTGACCCCCGGGACGCCCGGCGAGTCGTCGCTCGCGCCCACCCAGCAGGAGTCCCAGGTGTCGCCCTCGCCGTGAGGGGCCGTGGCCTCGGGGCAGCGTGACCATCGCCACTGTGCGCGGTCCGCGAACGCCTCGGGGGACTGCCGAGCCCGGCTCGGGGTACGTGGACTGGTACAACAGACGACCCGGCCGGACGGGCCTTCGAGAGAGACAGCATGACCAAGCACCTGGGCGGAGCAGTGATACCGACTGGTTTCGACGTACCCGTGGAACCGCTGCGGCGCGCGGCTCACTTCACCGGCGAACCCGGCTGTATCGCCGAGGCGCGCGCGTTCGCGTCCCAGTTCCTGGAGCAGCTGCGCACCGAGTGGTGCGCCACCGCCGACCGCCGCGCCGACGGCGACCTGCTCCTGGTCGTGAGCGAACTGGTCACCAATGCCGAGCGGCACAGCAACGGCCCGTACATCCTGGAACTCGAAGGCACCGACAGCTCGGTCACGGTGTGCGTCTACGACAGCAGCTCCGCCCTGCCCCGCGCCTACCCCAGGGACCCCGAACGCGTCGGACGCCACGGTCTGGAGATCGTGTACGCCCTGGCCTCCGAGGTCACCGCGGAGCGTGTGCCCGTGGGCAAGCGGGTGCGCGCCCGCTACGCACTGAGCCCGTGAGAGCCGGCCGGGGCATCCGTGAAGATCAGCCGCAGCCGAGTTCGCCGAGCATCCCCCGGCGCAGCCGGGTGATGATCCGCTTGATCAGCCGGGACACATGCATCTGTGAGCACCCGAGCCGTTCCCCGATCTCTGCCTGGGTGGCCTCCTCGACGAACCGCAGATGGATGATCCGCCGGTCCCGCTCGCTCAGTTCCGCCATCAGCGGGGCGAGCGCGTGGACGTCCTCGACGAGCCGCAGCCCGTCCTCCTCCACGCCGATGAAGTCCGCGAGCACCGCCTCGCCCTCCTCCGGCCCGTCGCCGGAGAGCGCGGCGTCCAGGGAGGCCGAGTGGTACCCGTTGGAGGCGAGCTGGGCCTCGACCACCTCATCGGTGGAGATGTTCATCAGGGTCGCCAGCTCGGCCACCGTGGGGTCCCGGTCCAGCCGGCCGGCCAGTTCCTCGCGCGCCCTGGCCAGCTCCACCCGCAGCTCCTGGAGCCGGCGTGGTACATGCACCGCCCAGGTGGTGTCCCGGAAGAATCGTTTGATCTCGCCGACGATGTAGGGCACCGCGAAGGTGGTGAACTCCACCTCGCGGGCCAGCTCGAACCGGTCGATGGCCTTGATCAGGCCGATCATGCCGGTCTGGACGATGTCCTCCATGTCGTCGCCGCGGCCCCGGAACCGTCCGGCCGCGAACCGCACCAGCGACATGTTCATCTCGATGAGGGTGTTGCGCGCGTACTGGTGCGCGTGCGTGCCCTCCTCCAGCTCCGTCAGCCGGCGGAAGAACTGGCGGGACAGCTCCCGTGCGTCGAGCGGTGCGACGGACGCCGGAACCGCGATGCCTGGCAGTGACCCCTCATCCGTCCCGTTCTGCTCGGTCCTCGTTGTGACCTCTGCTTGCGACCGGATCCCGGCGGTGCCCATTGCCTCTCCCACGAAAGTCACGGTTGCCACGTCTGCCCCGGCAGCCGCTGTGCCGTGGGCCCCGATTACCCGGAACCCGGCATTCCATGCGTGCGTGCCGCGTCACTCACCGGGCGGATACCCCTGGCCACGCCGCGCATGCGCATGCCTCCCCGCAGTGGCGGGAAAGCGGCGCCGCGCGTCCGAGCGGCCCGGTTTCCCCTACGGCGTAACGCCGGGCCCTTGCTCCCCGCCCTGCGGCTCCTAGGCTGACGTGGGTGAGCGAGCGACTGAGCGACGAAGCCCGAGTGATCCCCCTGCGACCGGCGCCCGCCCGTCCGGCGCGGCCCGCGTCCGGGCCTGGGGAGAGCGAGGAGAGCAAGGAGCCGCTGTGGCGCGATCTCGTCGGCGAGGTGCTGCGGCGCGAGCGGCGGGCGCAGGACCGTACCCTCAAGGACGTGGCCGACGCGGCCAGGATCTCGCTGCCCTACCTGTCCGAGATCGAGCGCGGCCGCAAGGAGGCCTCCTCGGAGGTCCTCGCGGCCGCGGCGCAGGCGCTCGGCCTGGGTCTCGGCGACCTGCTTTCGCTGGCGCACGGTGAGCTGACCCGGCGCACCGCCCCGCACCGCCGGTCGGCCACCGTGCCGCACCGCTCCTACGACGGGCTCTGCCTGGCCGCCTGAGCCGTACCCTGTCGGCGCCGCGGCCGGGTCACTTCTCCCGGAGCTGCCGGAAGAACGCCCGGACGTCGCCGATCAGCAGGTCCGGCTCCTCCAGGGCCGCGAAGTGCCCGCCCCGCTCGAACTCCGTCCAGCGCACGAGGTTCTCGGTGCGTTCCGCTTTGTGCCGCAGCGGGATCTGGGGGTCGGCCGGGAACACGGCCAGTGCGGTCGGCGCGGTGGAGGGGGTGGCCAGCCGCGCGTTCCAGTCGCCGGCCGCCGCCCGTTCGTAGTAGATGCGGCCCGACGAGCCGGCCGTACCGGTCAGCCAGTACAGCATCACGTTGGTCAGCAGCCGGTCCCGGTCCACCGCCTCCTCCGGCAGCTCCGCGCAGTCCGTCCACTCCCGGAACTTCTCGACGATCCAGGCCAGTTGACCGACGGGCGAGTCCGTCAGGGCGTAGCCGAGGGTGTGCGGACGGCTGGACTGCAGGGCGGCGTATCCGGCGCCGTCGCGGAACCACTCGTCCCACCGGCGCCAGGACCGCAGCGTCCGCTCCCGCTCCGCGGATCCGAGCGCGGCCAGCTCCTCCTCGGTCGGCTCGGTCAGCGCCTGCGCGCCGGGCAGCAGATTGAGGTGGACGCCGATCACCCGGTCCGGATACATACGGCCCAGTTCGCGGGAGATCGCCGCACCCCAGTCACCGCCCTGCAGCCCGAACCGCTCGTATCCGAGCCGCCGCATCAGCTCCGCCCAGGCGCCGGCCACCCGGCCCGCCTCCCAGCCCCGCTCGGTGGTGGGCCCGGACAGCCCGAAGCCGGGGATGCCGGGCAGGACGACGTGGAAGGCGTCCGCCGCGTCACCGCCGTACGCCACCGGGTCGGTGAGCGGGCCGACCACGTCGAGGAACTCCACGATCGAACCCGGCCAGCCATGGGTGATCACCAGCGGCGTGGCGTCCGGCTCGGGCGAGCGGATGTGGGCGAAGTGGACATGGGCTCCGTCGATCGTGGTGGTGAACTGCGGCCACCGGTTCAGCTCGGTCTCGGCGGCGCGCCAGTCGTACGTGTGCCGCCAGTAGTGGACCAGCTCGCGCAGATAGCCGGCCGGGACGCCGTACTCCCAGCCGGCTCCGGGCAGTTCGGCGGGCCAGCGGGTGCGGTCGAGACGGTCGTACAGGTCGTCGAGGTCGCTCTGCGGGACCGACAGCCGGAAGGGCTCGATACGTTCGGCGGGTGTGGAGGTCATGATCGGGATGCTAGGCGGACCCGGCGCTCACCCGTCGGGATTAACCGGCGGCCCGGCCGATGAGTTTCGCCGCGAGGATCGGTCGGTACAGGTGACCGCGTTCCCCGCCCAGGAGGTACCCATGACCACCGACGGATTCACCACCTGTCTCTGGTTCGACGGCCAGGCCGAGGAGGCCGCGGCGTTCTACGTCTCGGTCTTCAAGAACTCCAGCATCGGCAGGATCAGCCGCTACACCGACGCCGGGCCCGGCGAGACCGGCTCCGTGCTGACCGTGGAGTTCACAGCCAACGGCCAGAAGTTCATCGCGCTCAACGGCGGCCCCCAGTTCAAGTTCAACGAGGCCGTCTCCTTCCAGATCCTCTGCGCCGACCAGGCGGAGATCGACCACTACTGGACCAAGCTCACCGAGAACGGCGGCGAGGGCGGCCCCTGCGGCTGGCTCAAGGACAGGTACGGCCTGTCCTGGCAGGTCGTCTACGACCGGCTGGCCGACATGATCCACGACCCCGACGGCGCGAAGGTCGACCGTGCCATGAAGGCCATGATGGCCATGGGCAAGCTGGACGTCGCCGCGCTGGACGAGGCGTACGCGGGGGAGTAGCGGACCCTTGACCCTCACCCGGCCTCGGTGAGGATCTCGGTGATCACATGCCGGGAGTTCTCCGCCAGGGCCGGGTTGGTGTCCCAGTAGTACGGCAGCTGGATCAGCGAGATCGACAGTGCCCAGCCCCGTCCCCGCGTCCACTCCGCGTCGTCCGCGCCGACGGCCTTGCGGAAGGTGTCCCGCACGGACACGGGCAGCAGGTTCCAGGCCACGATCAGATCCACGGCCGGGTCGCCCGCTCCCGCGCAGCCGAAGTCGATGACCGCGCTCAGCCGGCCCGCGTCGACCAGCACGTTCCCGGGGGAGAGGTCCCCGTGGGCCCACACCGGTGGCCCGGTGTGCTCCGGGGCGCACAGGGACTGCTCCCACAGCGCCGTGACGGCGCCGCCGTCGACCCGTCCGCCCAGCTCGGCGACGGCCGCGCGGGTGGGCTCGTCCCGGTCCCCCAGGGGACCGCCCCGGTAGCCGGGCGGCGCGTCCCGCGGGTCGATCCGGCGCAGCGCGCGCACGAACGCCGCGAGATCCCCGGCGAGCCGCTCAGGCTCCCGCACGGCACCCGCCACCGGATTGCTCCCCGCCAGCCAGCGGTAGACGGACCAGGGCCAGGGAAAGCCCCCGTCCGGCTCGCCGAGGCCCAACGGCTCGGGCACGGCCACCGGCAGCAGCGGCCCGAGCCGGGGCAGCCAGCGCTGCTCGTGCCGCAGGTCCGGTACGGCGCCGGGGCGCCGGGGCAGCCGTACCAGCAGGTCGGAGCCCAGCCGGAACATGGCGTTCTCGGTCCCGGAGGACGCGAGCCGCCGTACCGGCAGGGCGGCCCAGCGCGGGAACCGGCGGGCGATCAGGCGCTGGACCAGCGGGGCGTCGAGGTCGACCTCGTCCGCGTGCATCTTCTGCGGCCTCGGGCCGTCATGGACACTCATCGCGGCCCATCCCAGCGTCTCGACGCCCTCGCTGTCGACGGAATTTCCCGCAGTTCAGACCCGGTCGGCCGCGATCAGCAGGTACTGGAAACTGCCGTTGCGGTAGGCGTCGAGGAACGTGTCCTCGATGCCCGTGACCAGATGCCCGGCCTCCTTGCGCAGTTCCCAGTAGGGGATCGTGGCCTCGGTCAGATCCTCGACGTGGACCGGCACCAGGCGGTTGCGGGCCATCGCCTTGAAGTACTCCGAGCGCGGGTGGATGTCGCAGATGTAGTGGGCGTTGATCAGCGACACCTCGCGCGACGCCTGTCCGTAGGTGTCGTTGTAGCAGCCGGTGATCACCACACAGCGTCCGCCGCGGCGCAGCAGCCGGGCGTGCTCGGCGAACAGCAGGTCCAACTCGACGTACATGGTGGACTCGTTGTTCCAGGACGCCGCGTACGCGCCGGTTTCGAAACCGGTGTCGAGCATGTTGCGGTGGTGGTAGCGCACCTTGTCGTCGATGCCGCGGGCATGGGCCTGCTCATTGGCGAAGTCGGCCTGCTTCGCCGAGATGGTGACGCCATCGGCGTGGCAGCCGTAGCGCAGATGCGCCACGACGCTGCCGCCGCCGCGGCCGCAGCCGGCGTCGAAGACGCGGTCGGCGGGGGAGAGCGGGCCGAGACGCGAGGCGAGCAGTTCGGCCTGGGCGTGCTCCAGGCGGTGCAGCTCGGCGGTGATGCGGTCCCGGCGCAGGGCCGGATCGGGCTCGTCGAGCACCGACCGGTCGGCCGCTCCGATGCCGTAGTGGTGGTGGTACAGGTCGTCGATCCTGCCGAGTTCGAGGTTGACCGGGTTCTCCTCGGCGTTCCAGTAGTCCGCGACCCGGGTCTGGTAGGTGGACTGGGCCGGGACGGGAACGGGAGTGGTCCGGGCGACAGGGGCAGTGGTCAACGGTGGCTCCTCGTGGCGCATGTGACGGCGTTTCGGAAAACGGCGGTTTCTACCAGTAGTCGGGCAGGTGGTAGCGGTGGGTGTTGGTGGCGTGCCACTCGTGGTTGCCCGACACCCAGGCGGCCAGGCCCTGGGCGTAGCGCTCCACCAGGGGCGAGGTGGCCGACAGCAGGGCCGCCTCCTCCTCGAAGGCCTCCATGATCCGGTTGTGGATCTCGACGGACTTGAGGTACGCGGGCTTCAGACCGATCCGCTCGTTGGCGGCGATGACCTGGGGCAGATTGAGGTGGGTGGGGTCGCTGGCCAGCTCCTTGGTGAAGGAGTACAGGTCGTTGACGAGCGTGGTGGCGTTGCTGGCGAGGGCGGTGATCCGCTGGATCTCGGGGCGGGCGTAGACCTGCTCGGGCAGTTCGTAGCCGTCCACGGCGTCCACGAGCGTCAGACAGGGGCGGAAGTTGTTGAACTGCCGCATCACCAGGTACTCCCAGACCCGCGGCACGTACTTCGTCTCCATCCAGGCGGCCTCGCCCAGATAACCCAGGTGCAGCCGGGCGATGTCGTACACGAACCGGCTGGTCTGGCTGGGCGTGGCGAAGGTCGCGTAGTCCTCGAGGGCGAAGTGGTACGAGCGCAGCGGACCGTCGGCCTGGATGCCCTCGCGCCACTCGGCTTCCACTTCCGGGACGCCGTGGAAGGGGTCGAGCGCCGACTGGGCGATGATCAGCGGGCCGCCCAGACCGCGCCGCGATCCGCCCCGGCCCTCGTCCTCCTCGCAGTAGCAGGAGTCGACGATGTTCTCGGCGAGCAGGAACTTGCCGGCGGCCGTCAGACGGTCCAGGTCGAGTGCGCCCGGATGCTGCAGTACGACGGCCCGGCCGAACTGGAAACCGGAGAAGTCCCCCGTCCAGGACGCGGGGAACAGGTCCAGGTCCCGGGCCCAGCTCTCCAGGCGGCGGTCGACCTCGGCCGCCTTCTCCGGGTCGGCGGGCACCGCGGGCCGGTACAGCAGCCCGGGGATCGCTCCGGTGCGCCGGGTCCGCAGGCTCTGGGCGAGGTTCGGGGGGCCGGGCAGCTGGTAGGCGGTCGTCGTTGTGCTCATGGGGTGCTCCAGGCGGTCACTCGGGGAGCCGGCCGATCTGGACGTTCTCCAGAATCCCGGCCGCATCGGGCACGAGAATGGCCAGCGAGTAGTACGCGGTCACTAGGTAGTTGACGATCGCGGCAGAGTCGATGCCCATGAACCGGACGTTCAGGCCCGGCTGATGTTCCTCCGGGATGCCGGTCTGGTAGAGGCCGATGACCCCCTGGTCGGCCTCGCCCGTGCGCAGGGCGATGATGCTGCTGGTGTGGTCGTCGCTGATCGGGATCTTGCCACAGGGGAAGATCGGCACACCGCGCCACGCCGGTACCTCATGGCCGTCCACGCTCACGGTGCCGGGAACAAGGCCACGCCGGTTGCATTGTCGGAAGAACGCCGCGATCGCCTTGGGATGGGCGAGGAAGACCTTCGTCTTGCGCCGCATGGAGAGCAGTTCGTCCATGTCGTCCGGGGTCGGCGGGCCGGCGAGGGTGCTGATCCGCTGGCCGTAGTCGACGTTGTGCAGCAGCCCGAACTCCCGGTTGTTGACCAGCTCCCACTCCTGGCGCTCGCGGATCTCCTCGACCGTGAGCCGGAGCTGCTGCTGGGTCTGGTCCATCGGGTGGTTGTAGAGGTCGGCGACCCGGGTGTGCACCCGCAGCACGGCCTGAGTGAGGGACAACTCGTATTCACGCGGGGTGAGTTCGTAGTCCACGAAGCCACCGGGCAGCGTGGGCTCACCGACATGGCCGGCCTGTACCGGCACGTCGGCCTCGCCCTTGCGGTTCATGGGCTTGTTCTGCCGCTCGACATACGCCTGGAGATGCGCCGCGAGGGACGGCACCCGCTCGGTGAACTCCTGCACGACGGTCCAGGGCAGCGCGAGCACCACACCCGCGGTCTCGGCCCGCACCGAGGCCAGCCACAGCGGGTCGGACTGTCCGACCGCCTCGTCGCCCATCTGATCGCCGTCGGTGATGACCCCGGTGATCTCCTCCTCGCCGTACTTGCCGGAGGCGTACCGGGTGAACCGGCCGTGCACGACCAGATACGCCTCCGTCACGGGCTGGCCGGCCTCGAACAGCACCTGTCCGGCGCGCACCTCCCGGGGCTGGAAACGGCCGGCGACCTCCCGCAGCACCTCGATGTCCGGGTAGCCGCGCAGGATCGGCAGCTCGGTCAGCGTCTCCGGGATGACCCGGATGTCGTCGGCGCCGTTCTGCTCGAAGTGCACCCGGCCGCGCCCCGTGCGCAGCTGGAGGCGGCGGTTGACCCGGTAGGCGCCGCCCTTGACGTCCACCCACGGCAGGGTCTTCAGCAGCCATCGTGAGGTGATGGCCTGCATCTGCGGTTCGGACTTGGTGGTCGTGGTGAGCTGGCGTGCCGCCCGGGTGCTGAGGCTGGTGAGCTGCCCGTCGGCCGTGGGCTCGGGTGCGGGTTCGCCGACGTCGGAACCGGTGGCGCTGTCCGGTGTGGTCACTTTCCCTCCAGCGGAGCTGCTTGCGAACAGGGGTGGCCGGGATCGATGGGTGGTGACCGTGGTGGTCCTGCACCCGGGCCAAGCCAAACAGTCCTCGTGAGGTGCCCGATACAGCGCGAAGGGGGCGGAACCAGCCACTCAGGTGTGTAAACCTGCTGATCGGGGCGCGTCCGGCAAACGGTGTGGCCACGCGCCGGCGCACCGCGCCCCCGCGCACGCCGCTGTGGTGCGCCCCCGGCCCCTGGCCAGGGCCTGTCCGGCGGACCCTGTCGCAGACGCGGGGGCCGGCACGCCCCCCACCGCCACAAGGGCGTGGGGGCGCCCTCATCACCCCCGCTCACCTGCGCTGATGAGGTGCCGCCGATGTCCTGCGACCTGACCCGCCGGACAGGCCCCGGGCTCCCCGGCCCGCGGTGCCGGGACCGGGTCAGGGAAGGGGCCGGGGGCGGGCCGTTCGTTCGGCGCGCGGGCCGACGGAGGGATGGCTAGCGTGAGCTTCGGGACACAGCACCCGAGGCGGGGACCATCCGGACGGGACACACACCAGGAGGGCCGCGAGCATGGCCGTACAACCCGAGGGAACGCCCTGTTGGGCCGATGCGATGTTCAGCGACGTCGAGGGAGCCAAGCGCTTCTACAGCGATGTCCTCGGCTGGACCTTCGGCGAGTCGTCGTCGGAGTACGGCAACTACACGCAGGCCTACGTCGACGGCAAGGCGGTGGCCGCGGTCGTCCCGCCCATGCCCGGCCAGGAGGGCCAGTCGCAGTGGTGCCTGTACTTCGCCGCGCCGGACGCCGCCGCCACCGCGGGCAAGATCCGCGAGAACGGCGGCGAGGTGCTGATGGAGCCGATGCAGGTCGGCGACTTCGGCACGATGTGCCTGGCCCGGGAGCCCAGCGGAGCCGTCTTCGGCGTCTGGCAGGCCGGCACCCATGAGGGCTTCGAGGCGACGGCGACCCCCGGCGCCTACTGCTGGGCCGAGGTCTTCACCCGGGAGCCCGAGAAGGCCGACACCTTCTTCTCCGCCGTCTTCCCCTACCGGATGAAGCAGATGCAGGACCACGCCGTCGACTACCGGATGTTCGACGTGGGTGAGAACGCCGTCCTCGGCCGGATGAAGATGACCGACGACTTCCCGCCCGAGGTGCCGTCGTACATCAACGTCTACTTCACCGTCGACGACTGCGACGAGGCGGTGGCACGCGCCACCAAGCTCGGCGGTGTCCTCCGCTTCGGGCCGATGAGCAGCCCCTTCGGCCGGTTCGCGGCCCTGAGCGATCCGCAGGGAGCGAATTTCTCGGTGATCGACATCACGACCACGGAAGGCGAGATGCCGAAGGTCAAGGACGTCTGACCCGCCCGTGACGGTGTCCGGCCCGGCCGTGGCATGATCGTGCACATGCGTGAACGTGTGGTGGCCGCGTGCGACGGGGCTTCGAAGGGAAACCCCGGACCGGCGGGATGGGCGTGGGTGGTCTCCGACGACGAGCGGACCGCCGCCCGCTGGGAGGCGGGCCCACTCGGCCGGGCCACCAACAACGTCGCCGAACTGACGGCCCTGGAGCGGCTGCTCACGGCCGTCGAGCCGGACGTGCCGCTGGAGATCCGCATGGACTCCCAGTACGCGATGAAGGCCGTCACCACCTGGCTGCCCGGCTGGAAGCGCAACGGCTGGAAGACCGCCGCCGGCAAGCCGGTCGCCAACCAGGACCTGGTCGTACGCATCGATGAGCTGCTCGACGGCCGGACGGTCGAGTTCCGCTACGTCCCGGCGCACCAGGTCGACGGCGACCCGCTGAACGACTTCGCCGACCGCGCCGCCAGCCAGGCCGCCTCCGTCCAGGAGCCGGCCGGCAGCGCGCTGGGCTCCGCAGAACCGCCGCCGTCGCCCGACACCCCGAAGGCGGCCGCCCCGCGCAAGAAGGCGCCCCGCCGCGCCGGCGGCGCGGCGGCCTCCCGTACGTCCTCGCGCACCCTCAAGGCGAAGTTCCCCGGCCGCTGCCTGTGCGGCCGCTCCTACGCGGCCGGCGAATCCATCGCCAAGAACGCGCAGGGCTGGGGCCACCCGGAGTGCCGCACCGCCGAGGCCTGATCAGCCGGCTCCAGTCGGCTTCAGTCGCCTCCAGCGGGCTTCATCCGACTTCAGCTGTCGAAAGTGTAGAACTTCGTGTGGTCCAGCAGATCCGCCGGACGCACGTCGTTCCACGGCTTCATCGTCTCGTTCAGGTCGACGACGTCCGGGGTGCCGCCCGTCGGCACATACCCCGCGTCCGGATGCCGCCGCTGCCACTGAGCCCACAGCTTGTCGACGTAGGCGTGGTGCAGCCAGAACACCGGATCGTTGGGCGAGGCCCCAGTGGCCATGTGGCCGCCGACCCAGACATGGACCCGGTTGTGCAGATTGACCCCGCGCCACCCCTCCAGGTTGTTGCGGAAGCCGTCCGAGGCACTGTTGTACGGCGCCATGTCATACGTCGCCATCGACAGCACCGACTCCACCTCCGCGGCGGTCGGCAGCGCGCGCACGGCCGTGCCGAGCGAGCGGCGCAGGAAGGTACGGCCGTCCACCCGTATGCTGATCGGCCAGTTGCCGGCCGAGGCGGCGAACGGGCCGTCCATCACCCGGCCGTCCGTGCTGCGCCCGGTGCCGCCGAGGAAGTCCGGCGCCCACAGCCCGGCCCGCAGTGTCCGGTCGGCGCTCCAGTCCCAGTACGGCAGCGCGACCGAGGAGTCCACCGATTGCAGCGCCTGCTCGAAGTCGAGCAGGAATCTGCGGTGCCAGGGCAGGAAGGACGGGGAGCGGTGGCCGGTCCGCTCGCCGGTGTCGGTGTCCGACATGATGAACTCGTTGTGCGTGCTGACGAACTCGTCGTAGCGTCCGCTGCGCTTGAGTTCGAGGACGGCGTCGACGAATCGCTTCTTCTCGTCGGTGGTCAGCGTGGCCTGGTTCTTGCGTACGGTCATGGCGTGCGATGCTCCGGAAGTCCTTGCGGGGGCGTTCAGTTGGCGGGGAAGGGCAGCAGCGCGGCGCCCTGCAGCTCGTCCACGGCGGCACGGGCGGCGGCGCGCGGGGTGGTCACCGGGTCGTAGTGGCTGACGATGCTGATCCAGCTGCCGTCGGCGTTGCGCATCACGTGCAGCTGGACGCCGTCGATCAACACCTCGAATCCGCTGCCGTGTTCGTGGTGGTGGTGTCCGCCGCCGCTCATCGGGCGGCCCTGTATCCGGCGGCCCTTGTAGACCTCGTCGAAGTTCTCGGGGGGCTTCGGCATCGGCATGGGGCGGCCGTGGCCGGCGGCCGAGGCCGTGGGTGCCGCGAGGGCGGTGACGGTGGCCGTCGCGGCGAGGGCGGCGGTCGCGGCGAGCGCGCGGCGCCGGGTGATGTCGGGCATACGGGTCCTCCTGGAGGGTGTTCCGGTGGTGACGACGCATGCCTATCGGGGGCTTCGGGATCCGAAGAAATCGCCCGGAACCGGTTGGCTCCGATCCGGACAATTGGCCACATGTCGTACAGGGTTGAACCAAGATGATCTTGCTGTGACCGAAGGGGGATCTGCCCCGGAACGAGGAATTCCTTGCCGCGCCGGCTCCGATTCCCGTGATCCTTCTCGGCTGCCGTCCGTCCGAGTGGCCCGGCTCACCACGCCAAAGTGACGCGATCGGGAGGTCCGGGAGCATTGCTACCCTGCGGAGCCATCTGACCGCTCTGGGTGACTGTCACCTCTCCCCACGCACACCCGAGGAGTCCCGTCCCATGACCGTGCCCGACTCGTTCGACCAGACCTCGTCCGGCTACAGCCTGCAACGCGCCTACTGGCTGGCCCGCGCCGCCGATCTCGCCTACAAGGACCGCGCCGTCATCGAGGACCAAGCCGCGCGATGGGGCTTCGGCAGGGTGCGGCACCACGAGACCCGGTTCACCCCGCCGTTCCCGCTGCAGGACACCCAGGCGTACACGATGGCCAGTGACCGGATGATCGTCACCGCGTTCCGCGGCACCGAACCCGCCCAGATCAGGGACTGGCTCTCCGACGCCACGACCCCGCCCAGCCCCGGGCCCGGCGGCAACGGATACGTCCACTACGGCTTCGCCGAGGCCCTGCGCTCGGTGTACCCGGAGGTCGCCGGCGCCATCAGGGAACTGCGCACCGACGGCCAGAGCGTGTACTTCACCGGGCACAGTCTGGGTGGCGCCCTCGCGATGCTGGCCGGCGCCCGGATGTATCTGGAGGACCCGCACGTGGCCGCGGACGGCGTGTACACCTACGGCCAGCCGCGCACCTGCGACCGGCTGCTCGCCGACGCGTTCCACAAGGGATTCGGCGGGCGCATGTACCGCTTCGTCAACAACAACGACATCGTTCCGCAGCTGCCGCCCGAGCCCGTCTTCACCCATGTCCGGGCGCTGCGCTACATCGACTCCGGCGGCAGGCTGCACGAGAGCATGCCGATGTTCTCGGCCCTCGCCGACCGGGCCAAGGGGCTGACCGCCGACGCCTTCGCACCCGCCTCGGACGGCATCCGCGACCACTTCATGCGCAACTACCTGGCCGCCCTGGAGAAGAACCTCACCTGAGGGTCTCTCGCGCCGGCACGGAAAACATCGGAAACCATCGGTGAATGGCGATTCACTCGATAGGGTGAATTGTCATTCACCCTAGGATCGTGCCGCCCGCAGGAGTGCCGATGGACCAGCCCGCCCCGATATCCCGGCCACCGGCCGGAACGTCGTCCCGGCTGCGGGACCGGCTCACCATCCCGGTGCTGGCGTCGGGCGGCATCCTCATGGCGGTCATGCAGACCGTCGTCGTCCCCCTGCTGCCAGACCTGCCCCGGCTCACCGGAGCGTCCGCCGCGACCGTCTCCTGGACGGTCACCGCCACCCTGCTCTCCGGCGCCGTCCTCACCCCGGTACTCGGGCGGGCCGGCGACATGTACGGCAAGCGCCGGGTGCTCACGTGCGCGCTCGCGCTGATGACCATCGGCTCGGTGATGTGCGCCCTGACCTCGGACATCGGCGTGCTCATCGCCGCCCGCGCGCTGCAGGGCGCCGCCGCCTCCGTCGTACCGCTGTCGATCAGCATCCTGCGTGACGAACTCCCGCCGGAGCGGCGCGGCTCGGCGGTGGCGCTGATGAGCTCCACCGTCGGCATCGGTGCGGCTCTCGGCCTGCCGCTCGCCGCCCTCGTCGTCCAGTACGCCGACTGGCACACCATGTTCTGGCTGACCGGCGCCCTGGGCGCGGCGGGCGTCGCGGCGACCTGGTGGGCGGTCAGGGAATCGCCCGTACGCGAGCCCGGCCGCTTCGACGTGCCGGGCGCGCTGGGGCTCGCCGCCGGACTGGTCTGCCTGCTGCTGGGCGTGTCACAGGGCGGCGCCTGGGGCTGGGGGAGCGCACGGGTCCTCGGGCTGTTCCTGGGGGCGGCCGTCGTCCTTGCCCTGTGGTGGTGGCAGCAACTGCGCGCCGCACGGCCGCTGGTCGACCTGCGGCTGGTCTCCCGGCCGCGGGTGGGCCTGTCGCATGTGGCCGCCCTGCTGACCGGGTTCGCCTTCTACGCCAACTCGCTGGTCACCGCCCAGCTGGTGCAGGCGCCGAAGGCCACGGGCTACGGGCTCGGCCTGTCGATCGTCGCCACCGGTCTGTGTCTGCTGCCCGGTGGCGTGACCATGCTGTTGCTCTCGCCGGTGTCGGCCCGTATCTCGGCCGCGCGCGGCCCGCGGGTCACCCTCGCGCTGGGCGCCGCCGTCATCGCCTGCGGCTACGCGGTCCGGATCGCCGACAGCCGCGACCTGTGGATGATCATCCTGGGGGCCACCGTCGTGGCGACCGGGACCACGCTCGCCTACTCGGCGCTGCCGACCCTCATCCTGCGGGCCGTCCCGGCCGCGCAGACCGCCTCCGCCAACGGCGTCAACGTCCTCATGCGCACCATCGGCCAGGCCACCTCCAGCGCCGCCGTGGCCGCCGTCCTCGTCCACCACAGCAGCCCGGCCGGCGGCGTCCCGGTCCCCACCCTGCGGGGCTATCAGCTCGCCTTCGCGATGGCGGGCGCCGTCGCCCTCGCGGCTTGCGCGGCCGCCCTGACCATCCCGGGCGACGGCCCCTCGGACGGCACCCGCCGCGCCGAGGGCGCCACCGAAGGCGCCCTCGACGAGGCGATGGAGGAAGCATGATGCCCGGATCCGCTACGACCGCCTCCGTACGCCGTGACGCCGAGGCCACCAAGGCCGCCATCCTCAAGGCCGCCCGGCACCTCCTGGCCCGGCACGCGCACGCCGACATCACGCTCAAGGCGGTCGCCGAACGGGCCGGTGTCAGCCCGCCGTTGATCGTGAAGTACTTCGGCAACAAGGACACCCTCTTCGCCCGCGTGATGTCCTTCGACACGGACGCGGACGCCCTGCTGGACGCGCCGCTCGCCGACCTCGGCCGGCATATGGCCCGGCACGTCGTGGCCAGCCAGCGCGAGCGCGGCGCCGACCCGCTGCTGCGCATCGCCTTCGCCCCGCTGCACGGCGACCACGGCGACATCCTGCGCGCCAACTTCCGCACCCAGGTGACCGATCGCCTCGCCGCGCGGCTCAGCGGACCCGACGCGGGCCTGCGCGCCGAACTCGCCGTCGCCGCACTCGTCGGCCTCGGCGTGATGTACGGCATCGCCTGCGGCCCGCGCCTGCGCGAGAGCGACATCGACACCATCGCCGACCGCTACGGACCGCTCGTACAGGCCCAGTTGACCCCAGAAGGCACCGTGCCGCGTACGCGGCCGGCCGCTCCCGGTAGTACCGCGTGAACTCCTGCACGACTCGCTGCCCGTCTACTCCTCCGACGCGGTGTCCGACGCCCTGGACACGTACACCAAGGACACGGTGTTCGCCGCGAACGACCACCGCACCTTCAACCGGCACGGCGAGACCTTCGACCGGGGCGAGACCTCCTCCGGCGTCGACTTCGCGACCGGTGTCGAGGCCGCCGCGCCCGCAACCGGAGCAGGCCCGCGCGAACACGGCCACCGCCAAGCGGCCGCCGCTGCCGGAGGAGACGTTCACCGCGATCCGCGAGCTGTACGAGCGGCGGATCAAGGACCAGGTCGAGCGGCGCTGGCAGGCACGAGGACGACGGCCGGCAGAAGGGGAGTACGGCTGCTCAGCCCGCGGCGAGGATCTCGGCCACCAGTTCGTCGACCGGCACGCGTTCCCGGCCCGGCGGGACCACTCGGTGGGTCTCCCGCAGGAACGCGGCGACCGTGGGTGCCCAGGCGAACACCACCGCGTGGTGCCGGCTGCCGTCCTGCCGGATGTCTCCGAGGAACTCCATGCGCAGCTCGTGCCACGCACCGGTCGCGGCCGGCCGCAGCCGCACGTCCCCGGCGCCGACCGGCCGGAGAAGACCGTCGGAGAGCATCTCCCGGTCCAGCCGCCAGCAGGCCAGCACCCGGCCGTCGTGGCCGAAGACCGCGGTGACGGCGAACGGGTCGGCGGCGTCGTACCGGAGATGGGCGAACACGGAACACCGGCCGGTGCCTTCTGCGCGCAACTGCACCACCAGGGTCGTGTGCACGAACGAGTTCACGCGAGGGCCTCCGGCGACGATCGGCTCACGGTCCTTACGTACCCGTGCCGCCCGGAACGCTCACTCCTGCGACGGATTCCGGCCGGTTCCGCGCAGCGCGGCCAGGCAGCTGCCGATGGCCTGCTGGAGGTCCTCCAGCCGCTGGACCATGTCGTCCTCGTAGAAGTCCTGGGCGTCGTCGAAGGTCAGCTCCTCGAACGCCCTGGTCGCCTTCTGCAGGCTGCTGTAGAACTTCGTCCGCCGCTCCTGGACGCGCAGTTCGGGGTCGGCCTCGACCGCCTCGGCGACGAGCGACTTCATGGTGTCGTAGGCCTCGGTGGCCCACTCGCCGGTGTCCTCGCCGTCCTCCAGCTCGTCGATCAGCGACAGATGCCGCTCGGCCTCCTCCCGCAGCCCGGCCGGAGCCTCGACGGTCTGCCCGGCCGGCGTCTTGATCTGGCCGGACTCGGCGATCTGGCGGACGTAGCCGATCCGGTCGGCGGCCCGGCTCTCGGTCGCGACGGCCTTCTTCAGGTCGTCGGTCCGTACGACGTCACGCGCCAGCTCCGCCTGCAGCTCGGGGTCCTCCCGCACCCGGTCCAGCAGGGCGGAGCGGGCCGCGCGGGCGGTGGAGGGGTCGGCGAGGATCGCGGCGCGCAGCGCGGTCGGGTTCTCGGCGACCTCCAGCGCCTTGGTGGGGCGGATGCCCTCGGCCTCGGCGGCCTCGGCGATCGCGGTGCCGCGCTCGGAGGTCGCGCTGGTGCGGGAGACGTAGTAGCTCAGCCATACGTCGGCGTCCGGCAGCTCGACCTCCTGGCCCGGCTGCAGTGCCTCGAAGTGCGGCACGAGCCCGTCGTCGGCGGCCCGGTCCCACGCCTTGTAGTAGCGCATGACCCGCTCCGGGGAGCAGCCGGCCAGCTGGGCGAACTCCTTCGCCGACACCTTCGGCGTCTCACCGGCGGCCTGCCCGCCGGGCCGCACACTGCGGGCCACCATCAGCGCGAAGGCCCAGCCCCCGGTGCGCGCATAGACGCCGAACTCGCGGGCGTCACGCGCCACGAGGTCGGACAGCGGCTGTGCGGCCGGGGCGGACGTCTCGGACGGGTCGATGACCAGGGTCACGGATGACTCTCCTGTAAAGGTGCTCAAAGGACGCTCAAGGACTCAAGGACTCGAGGACTCAAGGAACCGCACCCGGACTCGGGCGCGGACAGGAAAGCCTATCCGGGCGTCGGTCAGTCTCCCGAAGCCCGGAAGGTCTGCAGGAACGTCCTCAGCGCCAGCCGGTCGGCCGCGTCTCCCCACACCGCGGCCGGGGTGGTGAAGCGCAGGGAGAAGGCGTCGCCCCCGCCCAGCAGGAAGCCGCGCCCGAAGGTGTGCACGCGCGCGTCCCCCGTCCCCGCCAGCCACTCCAGGTCGGCGGCCTTGTGCCCCTGGTAGGTGGTGGCGCGGACCTGTCCGACGCGCTGGTAGCCGGGGAGCCGCTCCAGCCCCGGTTCGACGTCGTCCCGCCAGACGGTGACCGGGTCCGGGCCCACATGCTCGCTGTGTGTGACGGCGAGCGTGGGGGAGGCGCCGCCGCGGCCGAAGGTGATGCGGTAGGCGCCCGAGACGCGCTGGGTCGTCAGCCGCTTCCAGCCGGCGGGCAGAGCGACGGAGAAGCCCTCCGGAGCGGTGTAACGGTGGTAGCCGGCCGGCAGGGCGGGCGGGGTCGAGGCGCTCGGCGTGGGGCTCGCGGAGGGTGTCGCGGTGCCGCCGCCACGCCGGCCGGTGGACGTCGCCGAGGCGGTGGCGTGGACCGGTGCCTGCGCGGTGCCGGTGCCCGGCAGGTGGTGGGTCGCGGCCAGGACGGCGGCGGCGACCGTGACGACGGCCAGCGCGGTACCGGCCGCCAGAACACGTCTGCTCGGCTCCCGACCCGGCTCCCGTCCGGTGAGACGCACTCCCCGGTACGCACCGCGCAGCCGGGGCCTGGGTGCCGGCTGCCGGTCGGCGTAGGTCTCCTCGTCCAGGGTCCGGATCAGCGCCTCGCGGACCACCGGCCGGGTCAGCCGCTCCCGCGAGTTCTTCCGCAGCAGCCCTTGCACGGCCTGGGTGAGCGAGCCCGCGCGCAGCGGAGTGCGCAGCGGCAGCCGGTCCACGGCCTTCAGGGTGACGTCGGGCCTGCCCCGGTCCCGGAACGGCGGCCGGCCCTCCACCATCGTGTACAGCAGCGCACCCAGCGCCCACAGATCGGCGGCCGGCCCGACCCGCTCGTCGCGGGCCTGCTCCGGCGAGGCGTACGACGGAGCCGTGAGCCGTGGCACCAGGGTCGCGCCGGCCAGCCCGAACCCGGCGACGACGACCGGGCCGCTGTCCCGCACGAAGACCTGGCCGGGGCTCAACTCGCCGTGGGTGATGCCCTCGTCGTGCCCGGCCTGGAGCACATCGAGCAGCTCCAGGCCGATCCGGGCCGCCCGCACCACGTTGAACGCGCCCTCGCGGTCGAGGAGTTCGGAGAGTGGTGTGCCGTCGATCCACTCGGTGACCGTCCACAGGGTGCCGGCCTCCACCACCGCGTCGACGACCGTGGCGACCTGGCCGGGGCACAGCAGCCGCATGGTCTCCGAGGTCCGCACGACGCGGGCCGTGATCCGGCGCGCGGTGTCGTCCGCGGCAGGCTCCGGCAGGGCGGTCTGGGCCACCAGCCGGGGTTGCTCCGCCGCGACGTCCTCGGCGTACCACCACAGGCGGTTCGTCTCGCGGGCGAAGACCTCCAGGAGCCGGTACCGTCCGGCGACCAACTCATGTGCGGAGACGTGCGCCTTGACCATGGTCATCCCTCGCTGGAAACCCCTGTTGTGTGTCTCACAGTGGGTACGGGGCGCACGCGGGGGTGCGTTCAAAGAATCCGTGACCGGGTGCCAATCCTGCCTTTCATTCAATTCTTCGAAAGGGCTTTCGAGTTTGCGTTGGCCGCACCCGACGGTCGTTCGACCTGCGGGTAACCGAGGGTAAATGGCCGGGTGCGGCCGCGCCTCACAGCAGTCCGAACTGATCGGCCCAGCCGTTGAGTTCGCGTGGAGTCGTATTGCCGCCGCACACCACGAGTCCGATCCGGGCACCGTCGCCGACCCGGGCCGCCACCTGCCGGGCCGCCGGCAGCAGACAGCCCGCGGCCGGTTCGGCCCAGACCTTGGCGTGCTCGGCGAGGTCCAGACAGCCCTGCACCGCCTCCCGGTCCGGGACCACCAGCACCTCCTCGACCAGCGCGGACACATGGTCGTACGTCAGCTGGGACACGGAGGGCGCGCTGAGCGTGGTGACCAGGGAAGACAGGGGTACCGGCACCGGGCCGCCCGCCTTCAGCGCGCCGGACATCGCCTCGGCGCCCTCGGTCTCCACGCCCCACACGCGCACTCCGGGGCGCTTGGCGGCGAGGGCCGCCGCGATCCCGGCGATCAGCCCGCCGCCCCCGATGCTGACGACGACGTCCGTCAGCGCCCCGTCCCCGGCGTCCTCGGCCAGCTCCAGCCCGACCGTGCCCTGCCCGGCGATCACCACCGGGTCGTCGAACGGGTGGACCAGGGTCAGCCCCTCGTCCCGCAACCGCGTCACCAGCTGGAACGCACTGTCCATACCGTTGGTCAGCCGCACCGACGCCCCCGCCTGCTCGGCGAGCGCGAGGGAACGCGCGGGCGCGGTACGGGGCATGACCACGGTCGCCTTCACATCGAGGGCGGCGGCCATCACCGCGAGGGCGATGCCGTGGTTGCCGCCGCTGACCGCGACCACGCCCGCGGCACGCTCGGCCTCGCTCAGCGACAGCAGTTTCGCCGTCGCCCCGCGGGCCTTGAACGAGCCGGTGCGCTGGAGCAGTTCGAGCTTGGCGGTGACCGGGACGCCGAGCAGCGCGGTCAGGCCCGGGCTCGCCACGGTCGGCGTCCGTACGACATGTCCGGCGATCCGCTCCGCCGCGGCTTCGATCTCCTTGCTGCCGATCAAGGTGCTTCACCCTTCCGGCGCGGGGGTGAGGGCCGCGCCGATCGCACCCTGACCCGAGCGGACGGCCGGGGTCAACACGGTTTCACCGGTGGCCGCGCGAGGTCACAGCTCCCGGTCCACCAGATGGTCAAGCAGCCGGCACAGATTCCCGGCCGCG
>NZ_CM002285.1:8804214-8804728 GCF_000497445.1 Streptomyces roseochromogenus subsp. oscitans DS 12.976
AGGCCCAGCACGTCGTCGACCAGCTGGTAGGCGACGCCGAGATGCCGTCCGGCCCGGTCCAGCGCGCCGGCCGTGGTCTCGTCCGCCCCGCCGAGCACGGCGCCCAGCGCGGCGGCACAGCCCAGCAGCGCGCCCGTCTTGCCCTCCGCCATCGCCCGGTACTCGCCGGGGGTCACCCGCTCCGGACCGGTGCACGGCCGGGCGGCGAACAGCAGGTCGTCGGCCTGCCCGCGCACCAGATCGGCGAGCGCCGCCGACAGCAGCCGTACGGCGCCGGCCCCCTGCGGCACGGTGGCGAGGGTCTCCACCGCCAGCGCGAACAGGGCGTCACCGGCGAGCACCGCCGGGCCCGTGCCGTACGCCTTCCACACGGCGGGGCGACGGCGCCGGGTCGGGTCGCCGTCCATGATGTCGTCGTGCAGCAGTGAGAAGGCATGCACCAGTTCCACCGCCACCGCCGCCGGGACACCGGCCCGCCCGTCGGCGCCCGCCGCCTCGGCGCCGAGCACCGCCA
>NZ_CM002285.1:8804978-8808493 GCF_000497445.1 Streptomyces roseochromogenus subsp. oscitans DS 12.976
CGCCTGCCGTACGCCCTTGCCGCCCGGCGCGGCGACGGGCGTCCCGCCGACCTCGCACCAGCCGAAGGAGTACGCGGCCATCTCGGCCACCCACGGATGCAGCCGGCCCACCGCCTCCCGCAGCGCGGGCCGCACCAAGTCCCCGCATCGGGCGAGGACTTCGGGCGCCGACGGCGGGGCCTGTATCGCGGTCACCGGGCCACCGCCGCGACAGGACCGAACTCCTCCTGGGCCCGGGCCACCATCTCCCGGGCGTGCTTCAGGCCGCTCCGCTCCAACGTCCGTGCCAGGTCGGCGAGTTCGGCTGCCGTCTCCGCGCGGTCCCGGCCCAGCTGCGCCAGCGACTTGGCCAGGCCCAGCCGGGCCAGCGCCTCGCCGCGCGGCTCGCTCATGGCGCGGAACTCCTCCAGCGCGAGCTCGTACAGGTCCCGCGCCTCTGCGTGACGCCCGGCGCGATACAGCACGTTGCCGCGCATCTTGTGGTTGTAGGCGAGCGCGCTGGAGAGGTCCATCGCGCGGCAGCCGGCCTCCGCCCGGGACAGCAGTTCCAGCGCCCCCTCGGTGTCCTTGTCGCGCACCGAGAGGATGTCGGCGAGCCCGCGCAGCGCCCAGGCGTGCCCGCGCCGGTCCTCCGCCCGCTCGGCTATCTCCGCCGCCTCCTCGAACAGCGCGTAGGCGCGGTCGTGGTCGCCGGTGTTGCGGTGCATCTGTGCGATGCCCTCCAGCGCCCACACGGTGTGCCGGGCCTCACCGCGCTTGCGCGCCTCGGCCAGCAGCTGCTCGTGCAGCCGGCCGACCGCCGCGTAGTCGCCCTGGATCCGGCCGGTCTCCGCGAGGCCGGCCAGCGAGTAGCCGCGGACGACGATGTCCCCGCCGCGCTCGCCGAGTTCGGCCGCGAGCCCCAGCAGCCGCCAGGCCAGCGGGAAGGCCCCGCGCTGGCGGGCGAGGGTGCCGCCGCTCCACAGGGCCCATGCCATCGCCGCGGTGTCGCCGGCCGTGCGGGCGGCGCGGTAACTCGCCTTCCAGGCCCGGTCCGCGTCTGCCACGTGGCCGAGCCGCCGGTGCGCCTCGGCGACGGCCAGACCGCAGCGGGCCGCCTCGGCGGGGCGCCCGGACCGCTCGGCCTCGTGCAGCTTCTCGGTGCCCTCCGCCAGCACATCGACCAGCGAGGAGTTCACGGACAGGGTGGTCAGGGCGCCCTGGTACTCAGGGGCGAAAGCCTTGCCGTACATACGCGCCTTTCTATACACGACGTGTATACATCGCGTGTATAGGGTGGGGGAAATACGCCCCGGCCGAAGGGACCGGGGCGCGTCGGTCTGTCACCGATCAAGACGCGGGTACGGCGACGAGGGTTGCCTGGGTTGCCCGTGCGACGTGGATCACGCTGTGAGGGCTCAGTGCTGCTGGGCCTTCTGCGGGGTCAGCTCGCTCGGCCGTACCACGACGAAGCCCTCGCCCTGGAGCATCAGCTGCACCGTTTCCCCTGAACCGCCGCGCAGCATCGAGCCGATGGACTGGGATCGGTGCAGCGAGGTCTGCAGATGTGCGGTCCAGCCGACCACCGCGTCCGTGTCGACGTACACCGGGGACTGCGCGGAGACCGGGATGACCAGCGGGTTCCCCTCGCAAACGAGACCGAGCCGGCCCTGCCCGCTGAACACGCTGTTGAACAGACCGCCGCCGGCGATGCCCGAACCCTTCACCGTCCTGATCTCGTACGACAGCGAGGCGTCGAAACACAGGACGTTGCGGCCGTTGACCGTGAACTGGTCACCGGGCTCGACCTCGACGATGAAACAGTTCTGCGCCTCGTGCGCGAACCAGGCCTCGCCCTGGCCGCGCACCGCCATCAGGGGCAGCCCCTCTCCGGTGACCGCGCGCTTCAGCATGCCGCCGACACCCTGGCCCTTGCGCTCGAACCTGAGGTCGCCCCGGTAAGCGACCATCGCGCCCTGGCGGGCGTACATCTCACCGCTCACGGCGTACTTGATGCACTTGGCGTTCTCGACGGACATGCCCGGCTCCACAGCCGGCTGCACCACGTGCGCACTGGAAAAGAGATCACCCTTCATGCGGGGCATGGTGTCCCGGAGGATGCCATTCCGCCAAGATCACGGAACGTGCCCGGTCAGCCACCGAACAGCTGGGTCCAGTAGGTGCCCGCCCGGCCGCCACCCGTGAAGCCGACGCCTATGTGGCCGAACTCCCGCTTCAGGATGTTGGCGCGGTGGCCGGGACTGTTCATCCAGCCGTCCACGACCTCGGCGGGGGAGCGCTGGCCGCAGGCGATGTTCTCGCCGATGGTGCGCCGGCGGGACCCCGCGGCCGCGGCGCGGTCCCAGGGCCGGGAGCCGTCGGGGGAGGTGTGGTCATAGAAGTCGCGGGCCACCATGTCCGCGCAGTGCGCCTGCGCGGCGACCGTGAGCAGCGGGTCCATCGCGAGCGGCGGCAGACCGGCTCGGCCGCGCTCGGCGTTGGTGAGGGCGACCACCTCGGCGGCCGTGCGCGACAGTGCGTCCGGGGTGAGCGGAGCGGCCCACAGTGCGGTCCAGTACCGGTCGCCGGCGTCGGCGCGAGCCAGAGCGGCGTGCCGGAAGGCCGGATCGAGCAGGATGCGCCGGGACCGGCCCGAGCCCAGGCAGTACTCCACGAACTCGGCAGGGGAGCGCGGACCGGACACGAGGTGCTCGCCGACGGTGACGTACGCGTATCCGGCGCCAGTGATGCGCTGGTGCACCGAGACCCCGTCCCGCCCCTCGGCCCCGAGCCGCCCGGCATCCGCCATGGCTCGCGCATGGGCCCGCGCGGCGGACCCGAGACGCGCATCAGGGCCGACGGCCCCCGAACCAGCCTGAGCGCGGGCCGAGTTGACGAGACGGAGGAACTCGTCCCCGAGGCTTCCCGGGAGCGGATCTGACCGTGTTCCTGCGGAGCCTTCCGTGAGCGAGCCGAACCGTGTTCCTGCGGAGCGTTCCGTGAGCGGGCCGGACCGTGCTCCCACGGCGCCTTCCGTAAGTCGGCCGGACGGCGATCTCTCGGAGCCTCCCGCGAGTCGCCTGGTCGTCGGACCTGCGGAGCCTTCCGTGGGTGGGCCGGTGGACGGGTCCGGGGAGGTGTCCGCGAGTTGGCTGGCCGGCGGGTCCGGGCAGTGTCGGGTGGGTCGGCCGGGCGGCGGGCTTGCGGAGCTTCCCGTGGGTCGGCTGGGCGTCGGGTCCGGGGAGGTGCCCGCGAGTTGGCTGGCCGACGGGTCCGGGCAGTGTCGCGTGGGTCGGCCGGGCGGCGGACCCGTGGAGTTTCCCGTGGGTCGGCTGGTCGTCGGGCCTGTGGAGCTTCCCGTGGGTGGGCTTGTGGGTGGGCTCGGGGGGTCGCCTGCGAGTTGGTTGGCCGACGGGTCCGGGGGCCTGGCGCGAGTCGGCTGGTCGTCGGACCTGCGGAGCCTTCCGTGGGTGGGCCGGTGGACGGGTCCGGGGAGGTGCCCGCGAGTTGGCTGTCCGGCGGGTCCTGGCAGTGTC
>NZ_CM002285.1:8808518-8841520 GCF_000497445.1 Streptomyces roseochromogenus subsp. oscitans DS 12.976
CTGTCCGGCGGGTCCTGGCAGTGTCGCATGGGTCGGCCGGGCGGCGGACCCGTGGAGTTTCCCGTGGGTCGGCTGGTCGTCGGGCCTGTGGAGCTTCCCGTGGGTGGGCTTGTGGGTGGGCTCGGGGGGTCGCCTGCGAGTTGGTCGGCCGACGGGTCCAGGGGGCCTGGCGTGGGTCGGCCGGGCGGCGGGCTTGCGGAGCTTCCCGTGGGTCGGCTGGGCGTCGGGTCCGGGGAGGTGCCCGCGAGTTGGCTGGCCGACTGGTCCAGGGGGCCTCGCGTAAGTCGGCCGGGCGGCGGGCCCGCTGAGCCTTCCGGGAGGCGGTCGGAGGGCGGTCGCGAGCCGGTCCCGGTCGGTGGAGCGGCGGCGACAGGCCCCGTATGGCCGCCGTCGTCCGTGACCTCCACCCCGAAGTCCTGGGCAAGCCCGGCCAGTCCGTCCGCGTATCCCTGCCCGATCGCGCGCAGCTTCCAGCCGGTGCCCGGGCGCAGATAGAGCTCGGCAAGCAGCAGCACCGTCTCCGGGCCGGGGTGTGGCGGCGTGAACCGGGCCACCGTGCGCCCCGAGCCGTCCGTGACCTCGAGGCGGGGTGCGGGCAGCCGGCCGAGCGGCGTACCGGGCTCGGCGGCGCTCACCACGACCGTGACCCGGCAGGCACCACCCCGCAGCAGGGCCGGGTCGACGAACAGCCCGTCATCGCGCAGCCGGACCCCTGGCGCCCGCGGCTGGTTGTAGAACACGAAGTCGGCGTCGGAGCCGACCTTGCCGTCCGGACCGCCGACGAGCCCGGACACGTCGAAGGGCCCGGTCACCCGCAGCAGCACCACACCGGCGGGCACCGGCACATTGCCCCCGGCAGACAGCTCGCTCGTCACAGAAAGGACAACGCCCGCACCTCATGCGGAGGTTCCCGCGAACCGGCCGGAAGGGGACGCGGGACCCTGTCGATCTGCCGTTCAACCACAGTGCCGTGGGTCACATTCCGGCCCTGGAACCCAGGAGATTGAGTCAACGTCTCCACAGCCAGCACACAGTTGGTCAGGTGGTGATCACTCTGCGATGCATATTCGTAAAGGATTGCCATAAAACGTAGCGAAATCGATCATTCCGTCTTTACGTGCACATGACTGATCCGCAAGGGTTACGCCTCGGGGCCCGACCAGCCCCGTGACGCGCAACAGCGTCATGCCTCAAGGCGGTTGGTGATCCCTGCTGCCTTCGAGTGAAAGAATCCTGATCCTTGCGTAGACCGCACATACGCAGTGTCGCCGTCGCGATCGCGGTGACGACGGCTGCCACGGGCCTGGCCGGCACGGCTTTCGCGGGCCCCAGCACGGGGGCGGAGCGGTCCTCGGCCTCCGCCACCACGAACGCCACCGCGGTGGTGGAGGCGGCGCGCACCGCAGCCTTCGCCCACGCCTCGGCGACCGGCGTCTCGAAGGGCGACGAACTGCACGCCCAGGACGTCATGATCGACCCCGAGGGCGCCCGGCACGTCCGGTTCGCCCGGACGCACGGCGGCATGCCCGTGCTCGGCGGTGACCTCGTCGTCCACCTCGACCACCAGCTGGGTTACACCGGTGTGACCCGCGCCGCCGGCCACACCGTCGAGCCGGCCACCACGCAGGCCAAGCTGACCGCGGACCAGGCCGCCGCCAAGGCCGCTCAGGCGGCCAAGGGCGACGCGGGCAGCGCGCAGCTCGTCGTCGACGCGCGCGACGGCTCCGCCGCCCTCGCCTACCAGGTGACGGTGACCGACGAGCAGGGCACCAACACCGTCGTCGTCGACGCCGTCACCGGCAAGGTGCGCAGCAACACCCCCGACAGCGACGAGTTCCTGTCGCCGAAGCTGCTCGCGAACCTGCGCAAGCACGGCGAGACGATCGACCCGGCCACCGGCACCGCCTCTCCCGAGGCTCTGCTCGGTTCCGGTGCCGCGGCGGGGTTCCCGTCGGCGGCGAAGGGCACCGGCAAGACCCTCTTCGTCGGCAATGTCCCGCTGACCACCACGCAGACCTCGCGCGGCCATTACCAGCTCAAGGACCCGAGCCGGTACGGCACCGAGACCCGGGACGCCAAGGGCAAGACCACCGAGAAGTTCAGCGCGGGCACGGCGTTCACCAACACGACCGACGTGTGGGGCAACGGAGCCACCAGCAACCGGGCGAGCGCCGCCGCGGACGCCCAGTACGGCATCACCAAGACCCTGGACTTCTACAAGTCCACCTTCGGGCGCAAGGGCATAGCCAACAACAGCAAGGCAGCCCAGGGCATGGTCCACTGGGGCAACAAGGTCGCCAACGCCTTCTGGGACCCGACCTGCAACTGCATGCTGTACGGCGACGGTGACGGGCAGACCTTCAAGAAGCCGCTCGTCGTCCTCGACGTCACCGGCCACGAGCTGACGCACGGCGTGGTCGACGCGACCGCCAAGCTGGAGCCGACCTACGTCGACTCCGACGGCAACCAGTACGGTGAGCCCGGCGCGCTGAACGAGTCACTCGCGGATGTCTTCGGCTCCAACGTCGAGTTCTACGCCAACAACCCGAAGGACACGCCGGACTACCTGATCGGCGAGAAGCTGGGCCTCGCCCAGAAGTTCCTGCGCCGCCTCGACCACCCGTCGCTCGACAAGCTCGAGGGCACGATCGACTACTGGTCGCCGGACACGTACTACACCGAGGTGCACGCCGGTTCCGGTGTCTCCTCGCACGCCTACTACCTCCTCGCGGAGGGCAGCGGCAAGAAGACGATCAACGGCGTCGCCTACGACTCGCCGACCTACGACCACTCCACGGTCAAGGGCATCGGCCGCGCCAAGGCCACCGCGATCTTCTACCGTGCGCTCACCCGCTACATGGTCTCCACGACCGACTTCCACGACGCGCGCGTCGCGACGCTGAAGGCGGCCTCGGACCTGTACGGCGCGAACAGCACCGAGTACAAGACGGTGGACAAGGCGTGGGCCGCGGTCAACGTCACCGCCGCCAACACGCCGGCCCCGCGTCACTGACGTACGGCCGCGACCCCGGATGCCCCGCCTCGCGCGGGGCATCCGCATACCCCCGTGCGGAATACCCCGTGCGGAATACCCCGTGCGGACCCAAATCCCGCCGAGGTGCATCTGCGCGGCGTTGGCGGCACCATGACCTGCGTGGAGTACGCAGGCACGTCCCGGACGGTCCGCAGGCGGCCCGGCGGGTCCGTCACGTTCCGGGACCTCGCCCGGTGACCGGCCGGACCGGCCGCGGCTGCCGCATCGCCGCCGCCCTGCTCACGACCGTGGCCTGCCAGCCCCAGGCAGCCGGGGCGAACGCCCTGCCCCCGTCCGCGCAACGGGCCTTCGGGGTCGTCACCTGGGCGGCGAGCGCCGCCCCCATCGGCGAGGGCATCGCCGGCCGGAGCTACCGGATGATCGTGCACACCAGCGTCGGCGGAACCGGCCTGCGTGTCCGCGTCACCAACGCCTTCGGCGACCGGCCGCTCACCCTGGACAGCGGCTACGTCGGCCTGTGCGGCCGGGGTGCCGCACTGCGTCCCGGCAGCAACCGGCGGCTCACCTTCGGCGGCGTCCGCACGGTCACCGTGCCCGTGGGCACCGTCGCCTGGAGCGACCCGCTGCCCGGCACCTGGCCGGCCGGCACCGACCTGGCCGTCAGCCTGCACACCCCGGACGCGGCCGGCCCCGCGACCGGCCACCGGCTGGCGCTGCAGACGTCGTACACCGGTCAAGGCGACCACACCGCCGGGGAGAGCGCCCGCAAGTGGGGCCGGACGACCGGCTCCTGGTGGTACCTCGACGCCGTGTCCGTACGGCCGTCCCGCCCGGCCACCGGGGCCGTGGTCGCGCTCGGCGACTCCCTCACCGACGGCCGGCGATCCACCCCCGGCCTGAACCGCCGCTGGCCCGACTATCTCGCCCGGCGCCTGAACACCTCCCGCACGGATGTCATGGGCGTCGCCGACGAAGGTGTCTCCGGCAACAAGGTCCTCGCGGACGGCATCGGGCCGAGCGCCCTCGACCGGCTGGACCGGGACGTCCTCTCCCAGCCCGGTGTGCGCACCGTGTTCCTCTTCGAGGGGGTGAACGACATCAAGGGGCACACCGGTGTCACCGCGGCCGACCTGGTCGCCGGATACCGGGCGATCGCACGGCGGGTGCAAGGCGCCGGGAAGTGCGTGGTCGTCGCGACGGTCGGGCCGTTCAAGGGCTGGCCGGAATGGGATCCGGCCGCCGAGTCGGTACGCCAGGAGGTCAACCGATTGCTGCGCGGCAGCCGGGACTTCGACGCCGTCACCGACTTCGACCGCGTCCTGCGCAGCCCGCGGGACCCCGAGCGGATCCTGCCGTCCTTCGACAGCGGCGACCATCTGCATCCCGACGACAGGGGGATGCGGGCGCTGGCCGACGCCGTCGACCCGGACCACCTGAACTGCGCCCGCTGACCCGGGCCCACAGGTGGCTCAGCGCAGTGTCTCGGCCCAGTTCGCCGGGACCCTGCCCTCCGGGCCCGGGACCGGCTGGTCCGCGGGGTGGCTGGCGGGTGGGGCGAGTTCGGGGCCGGTGGGGTACAGCTCGTCGGTCGCGTAGTTCCAGAACCAGGCCTCGCCCGGCTCGAAGCTGCGGATCACCGGATGCCCGGTGGCGTGGTAGTGGGCGGTGGCGTGCTTGGCGGGGGAGTCGTCGCAGCAGCCGATGTGCCCGCACTGTGCGCACCGGCGCAGATGGAACCACCAGCCGCCCGCCTCCTCGCACTCCGCACAGCCGGTGCCGCTGGGCGGGACGTTCACGTCGAACCCCTCGACGATTCTCATACGGCTTCCTCCGCTCGTTCCTCGGGCGACTCGGGCGACTCGAGTGACTCGGACGGGTCGGCGGTCAGGGGCAGCAGCACCTGGAAGCGGGTGTCGCCGGGCACCGACTCCACCCGCAGGGTGCCGTGGTGCTTGTTGACGACGATCCGCCAGGAGATGTCCAGGCCGAGCCCGGTGCCCTCGCCGACCGGTTTCGTGGTGAAGAACGGGTCGAAGATCCGGTCCTTGATCTCGGGCGGGACGCCGGGGCCGGTGTCCCGGAACTCCACCAGCAGCCGCTCGTGGTCGAGGCCCGTCCGCACGGTCAACGTGCCGGTGCCGCCCGCGCTGTTGATGGCGGAGACCGCGTTGTCGATCAGGTTGGTCCACACCTGGTTCAGCTCCGCCGGATAGGCGGGCACCGGCGGGAGTGCGCGGTCGTACTCCTTGACGACCTCGATCCCGGCGCCGATCTTGCCGGACAGCATCAGCAGGGTGCTGTCGAGGAGTTCGTGCACGTCCACCACCCGGTAGGGCGCCCGGTCCAGCTGCGAGTACTGCTTGGCCGCGTCGACGAGATGCGAGATACGGGTGGTGGAGTCCTCGATCTCGTTCATCAACAGCTCGGTCTCGATGGTGTAGTTGAGCCAGGCGACCGCGTTGACGAGGATCTCCTCGTCCACGGCTGCCGCGACCTGCTCCAGCCAGTCGACGTCCAGCCCGGCCTGCACGAAGGTGGGCGCCGCCTGCCAGCCGTAGTCGATCCCGTGGTCCTCCAGCCAGTCGGTGAGCAGGTCCTCCCGGTCGGCGGCCTCCAGCGGACTGAGTACCGGGGCCTTGGCGACCCGTTCGGCGGTGCGCTCCTGGATCTCGATCAGACTCGCCAACTGATCGCGGGAGAAGGGGCCTTCGGTGATCACCGCGAGCTTGTGCCGCATCTTCGCGACGCGTTCACGCAGCGTGGCCGTGGCCCGTACGGCCGCCGCGGCGGGGTTGTTCAGCTCGTGCGTCAGCCCCGCCGACAGCGAGCCCAGCGCCAGCAGCCGCTCCCGCTGCCCGATCGTCGCCTGGGTGTTCTTCGCCCCGAAGAACAGGCCCTCCAGCAGATGTACGGCCATCGGGAACCATTCGGTCATGACGCCCGCGAAGATGTCCGCCGGCAGTACGAAGAACCGCGTCGGCACGGTCACCCGCATCGAGTTGTTGTAGACCTGCCGCACCCGGTCGCCGATGTAGGCCTGCATCGCGCCCGCGTACACGCCGGGCTGGGAGGTGCGGGTGACCTCCACATCGTCGCCGCCGACCCGGCGGTACAGCACCACCGTGCCCTCGATCATGACGAAGAAGCAGGTGGCGGCGTCGCCCTCGGTGTACACCGGACCGGGCTCGAACAGCTCCACCCGCCCCTCGCTGCACAGCCGCCCGAGCTGCTCGGGGCTCAGCTTCTCGAAGAGGAACAGCGAGCCGATCTCCCTGGGACTGCACGGCATGATCTGACCGCTCATGACTGCTCCAGATACCGGTGGACGAGCATGACGGCCATCGCTCCCTCGCCGACGGCGGACGCGACGCGCTTGGCGGACTCGGCCCGCGCGTCACCCGCCACGAACACGCCGGGAACGCTGGTCTCCAGGTGGTACGGCGGCCGGTCCAGCTCCCAGCCGGCCGGCGGCCGCCCGTCGGCGGTCAGGTCGGGCCCGGCGAGGATGAACCCGCGCTCGTCGCGCAGCACCGCCTCGCCCAGCCAGTCGGTCAGCGGGGCGGCGCCGATGAACACGAACATCCAGTGCGCGTCGACGCGTTCGCTGTCCCCGGTCACCGTGTGACGCAGCGTCAGGTGTTCCAGGCGGTCCGAGCCGTGCGCCGCGTCCACCACCGTGTGCGGGCGCACCGAGATGTTCGGCGCCTCGTTGATCTGCTGGATCAGGTAGTGCGACATCGAGGCCGACAGGTCGGCGCCGCGCACCAGCAGCGTCACCGACTTCGCGCCCCGGGACAGATACATCGCGGCCTGGCCGGCCGAGTTGGCCCCACCGACGATGTAGATGTCCTGCCCCTGGCAGGCAGCCGCCTCGGTCAGCGCCGAGCCGTAGAACACCCCGCAGCCGGTCAGATCGGTGCAGCCCGCGGCCTCCAGCTGCCGGTACTGCACACCGGTCGCGAGGATCACGCTGTGCGCGGCGATCGCCGAGCCGTCGGCGAACCGTACGACCCGGGCGGCGCCGTTGACCTCCAGTCCCGTCACCTCACGGGCGGTCAGTATCTCCGCGCCGAACTTGGCGGCCTGCCGGCGCGCCCGGTCGGTGAGCTGGGCGCCGGAGACCCCGTCGGGGAAGCCCAGGTAGTTCTCGATCCGGGAGCTCTGCCCGGCCTGCCCGCCGGTCGCCGACCGCTCGACGAGCACGGTCCTGAGGCCTTCCGAAGCCCCGTACACAGCCGCACCGAGCCCGGCCGGCCCGCCGCCGATCACGATGAGGTCGTAGAAGTCGGCGGTCGGTGTCGTGGCCAGCCCCACCCGCGCGGCCAGTTCGGGCGCCTCGGGCTCGACCAGGGCCGTGCCGTCCGGGGTGATCACCAGCGGCAGCCGCTGCCCGTCCTGCCCGGCGGCCGCCAGCAGCCGCTGCCCCTCGGGCTCCTCCACCGAGTACCAGCGGTACGGCACCTGGTTGCGGGCCAGGAACTCACGCACGTCCGACGAGCGTGCCGACCAGCGGTGACCGACGACCTTCGTGCTGGGCACGGGCCGGTAGGCGCTGGTGCGCCAGGCCTCCAGCAGGTCGTCCAGGACCGGGTAGAGCTTCTCCTCCGGCGGATCCCAGGGCTTGAGCAGATAGTGGTCGAGGTCGACGACGTTGATCGCGTCGATCGCCGCGTTGGTGTCCGCGTACGCGGTCAGCAGCACCCGCCGTGCCCCCGGATACACATCGAGCGCCTGCTCCAGGAACTCGATGCCGTTCATCTGCGGCATGCGGTAGTCGGCCAGGATCACGGCCACCAGGTCGCCGCGCAGCTTCAGCTCGCGCAGCGCCTGCAGCGCGGACTCCCCGGACTCCGCGCGCACGATCCGGTACGACTCGCCGTAGCGCCGCCGCAGATCGCGGGCGACGGCGCGGGAGACCCCCGGGTCGTCGTCCACGGTCAGGATGACGGTCCGCGCTGCCTCGGCGGCCTGTGCCATGCGTCTCCCACCCCGAGCGTCCGGTTCCACGGGCCGGCGTCGTGGAGACCACCGCACCGGTTCGCAGCCATCGTATGTTCGATCGCCCGGCTTCGCTCCGGATAAGCCAGGGGCCCTGGTCAGGCCCGGCGCTCCCCGCGCACACAGAACTCGTTGCCCTCGGGGTCGATGAGCACCACCCACGGCTCCTTGAGGTGGAGCCGGTTCGTGACGGTCTTTGCCTCCTGGACCGGCCCGGACAGCAGCCCCGGCAGCCCGTCCGGCGCGGGCCGGATCTCGTACGCGTCCTCGGCGTCGTTCACCGCGACCCAGCCGAGCGCCTCGGCCCACCGGCGCGCGAGCCCCACCCGGCCGGCCGCGTCGACGGCGACCTGCTCCTACTCCGGAGTCATGGGCGGCAGCTCAGCCACAGGGCGGCGGGGCGGCACCTGCGTTTCTGCGGTCGTGGAGCGGCCGCGAGATGATCGTTCCCGCGAGACACGCCGCGACGACGAGGAGGCCCACGCATGACACGCCCGATCACGGCAGGGGTGGACGGCACGGAGGAGAGCCTGGCCGCGCTGGACTGGGCCGGCCGGGAGGCCGTACGGCGTGGGCTGCCGCTGCGTGTGGTGCACGCCTGGCGCTACGCCGAGTCGCTCGCCACCGCCGACCGGGACACCCAGCACGGGTGGGTGTCGGAGGGCGTCAAGGAGGCCGTGCGCGCCGTCTCCGAGCGGCATCCGGGACTGGAGGTGAGCGTCGACGTGGTCGAGGGCGAGCCCGCGCACGCGCTGGCCCGCGCGGCGGCGGAGGCCGAACTGCTGGTGCTCGGCTCGCGCGGGCACGGGCCCGTCATCGGGTTCCTGGTCGGCTCGGTCGGACAGCAGGTGATCGCCCGCGCGACCCGGCCGGTGGTCCTGGTACGTGCCGGGGACCAGGCGGCGGCGGAGGCGGCCGGGCGGGACGTCGTCGTCGGTCAGCACGGCGATCCCGAGGACAGCGCGGCCACGCTGCGGTTCGCCTTCGAGACGGCGGCGGCCCGCGGCGCCACCGTCCGGGCCGTACGGGCGTGGACCCTGCCGCCGGTCTTCGCCTACAGCCCCGGTTCGCTCAAGCTGCTGGACGACGCCGGTGGTCTGGAGCCGTACGAGAGGCAGGCGCTGGCCGAGGCACTGCGGCCCTGGCGGGTGCGGTTCCCCGGTGTGCCCGTGGCCGAGCACGTCGAGATGGGCAGCGCGGGCCAGGTGCTGCTGTCGATGGCCGGCCGGGCCCAGCTGATGGTCGTCGGCCGCCGCTCGCACCGTCTGGCCGTGGGCTCCCGGATCGGTTCGGTCGCACACGGGGTGCTGCACCACGCCGACTGCCCGGTCGCCGTGGTCCCGCACGACTGACGCCAGGGCTTGTCCGGCGGATCAGGTCCCAGGAAATCGACGGCGCCGCTGGGGGTGGGCGTGCCGGCCCCCGCGTCCGCGGCAGGATCCGCCGGTCGGGCCTAGTCCAGGGCGGTCCGTGCCTCGGGCAGGACGTTCTCGGTGTAGTCCTTGACGGCGGTGTCGAGGCCGATGTCGTGCTGTGCGCGTTCGGACAGGTACCAGCGGTGTTCCAGGAGCTGATGGTAGATCTCGGCCGGGTCCATGGTGCCGCGCAGCTCGGGCGGCACGGCCCGCACGGTGGGCCGGAACACGTCACGCACCCAGCGGTGGGCCAGCACCTCCGGGCGGGCGGACAGGGGATCGCCGGGCGCGTAGTCGTCCTGTGTGGCCATCCAGCTCTCCAGGTCGCCGAGCAGCCGCCGCGCCTGGTTCTCCTCGGCGTCCAGGCCGGTCAGCCGCAGCAGCTGGCGCTGATGATGGCCGGCGTCGACCACCTTCGGCACGAAGGTGACCGTGTCGCCGGTGGAGGAGTGCTCGATCTGCATCTCTGCGACGTCGAAGCCGAGTTCGTTCAGGCGGCGGATCCGGCGCTCGATGTAGTGGTACTTGCCCGCCGGGTACACCGAGGTGCGGGTCAGCTCCTGCCACAGCCCCTGGTACCGGGTGCGGATCTCGTGCCCGAACTCCACGGGGTCCACGGACGGGTGCAGCGCGCCGGAGGCCTCCAGGTCGAGGAGCTCGCCGCTGATGTTCACCCGGGCCAGATCCAGGTCGTACTCCCGCTGCCCGGGACTCAGCCGGGGATGCAGTTCCCCGGTCTCGGCGTCGACCAGATAGGCGGCGTAGGCTCCCGCGTCGCGCCGGAAGAGGGTGTTGGACAGCGAGCAGTCGCCCCAGGCGAACCCGGCCAGATGCAGCCGGACCAGCAGCACGGCGAGGGCGTCCATCAGCCGGTGCATGGTCGCCGGGCGCATGGTCGTCTCGAACATCGAGCGGTACGGCATCGAGCCCCGCAGATGCCGGGTGATCAGGACCGGTTCCAGCGGGGTGCCCGAGCCTTCCGTGCGGCCGGTGACCACCGCGAGCGGGTCGACGGCGGGGATGGCGAGCCGGTCGAGGTCGCGCAGCAGCCCGTACTCGCGCAGCGCGGGCCGCTCGGCCAGCTCCTTGACGGCGATCACCTCGTCACCGGCGTGCGCGTAGCGCACCACGTGCCGCGAGATGCCCCTCGGCAGCGGCACGAGGTACTCCTGCGGCCACTCCTCCAGGGGCACGTCCCAGGGCAGGGCGAGCAGGAGCGCGGGATGCTCCGGGTTCGTGGCGCTGATCTGCAAGGCCATGGCACGAACCCTAAGGCCCCGCCCGGGTGTTCTAGGAAGCCCTTTCCCGGGCCTGGTCGGCCGCCGCGCGCACCGAACCCCGGTGGACCGGCCCGTGTCCCGGCAGCAAGGTGTCACCGTCCAGCGCGCCGATCACCTCCAGCGAGTCCACGACCCGGGCCCGCTCGTGGTGGAAGAAGTCGAGCAGGATCTGCGGGCCCTTGACCCGCGAGGTCGCGTGCCCGCTGACCAGCGCGTCGCCGGAGATCACGATGCCCGCCTCGGGGAGGTGGTAGACGCAGTGGCCGTCCGTGTGGCCGGGGGTGTGGACGGGCACGGGCCGGCCGGGCAGGTCCAGCGGGCCCTCGGCCGGGAACGGCTCGGGCGCGGTGACGGGGTTGTGGTCGGTGCCGCCGACCTGGAGCACGTGCCGCGCCCATGACACGACACCGGGTCGCCAGGCGTTGCGCACCACGTCGCCGATGGTGGCCTGCTGCAGGAACTCCCGCCGCGCGTGCGGCACTTCGGCCGGGTGCAGATGGACGGGAGTGCCGTAGGTGGCGCGCAGGTACTCGGCCGAGCCCAGATGGTCGTTGTGCGCGTGTGTGATCAGGACGGCGGCGACCGCCTCCGGTGAACTGCCCACCGCGGCCAGGGACTCCAGGACTCCCTCCCGGTCCCCGGGGTAGCCGGTGTCCACGAGTGTGACGGCGTCGCCGTCCTTGAGGATCACCCAGTTGACGTGGTTGCCGTGCACCAGAAAGGTGCCGTCGGCGACTTGGTGTACCTCTGCCCGCATGATCTCCCCGAGCGCTGTGCGGCTGACCGTCGGGGACAGCCAACCAGATCTGCCGGCGCCGCGCACCAGGGGGTGACCGGATACGTCAGCGCACGCCGTGCGGCCGGAACTGGATGCTGATGCGCGGACCCGCGGCCCGCGTGGTCTTCGGTATGCAGTGCTCCCAGGTGCGCTGGCAGGAGCCGCCCATCACGATCAGATCGCCGTGCCCGAGCGGCCGCCGCACCGTCGTACCGCCTCCGCCGGCCGGACGCAGCAGCAGGTCCCGGGATGCGCCGACGGAGAGGATCGCGACCATCGTGTCCTCGCGGGCGGCTCGCCCGCCCCGGTCCCCGTGCCAGGCGACGCTGTCCCGGCCGTCGCGGTAGTAGCACAGCCCGGCGGTGGTGAACGGCTCGCCCAGCTCCTCGGCGTAGTGCCGGGACAACGCGTCGCGTGCCTCGTCGAGCACCGGATGGGGGAGCGGGTCCTCGGCCGAGTAGTGGGCCAGCAGGCGCGGCACGGCCACCATGTTGTCGTACATCTTCCAGCGTTCCGCGCGCCACGGTACGTCCGCCGCCAGCGTCTCGAACAGGGCGGCGGCCCCGCTCAGCCAGCCCGGCAGTACGTCGATCCAGGCGCCGGAGCCCAGTTCGGTCCGGCGCAGCCCGTCGAGGGGGCCGAGGCGCAGCTCGTCGGTCTGGTCGAACAGCGAGCCCTGCAGATGCGTGGACATGAGCCCAGCGTACTCCTTAATCGAAAATATGTTCCCTTTCGATCAATGCTGCGGGCGGGGCAGGGCATACGAGCCCCCCTTTCGATGCATCTATGTATCGGATACATTCTCGTATCGAGAAGGAGGTGCGGCGGTGGCAGACACCCCCAAGCGCGTCACCCGACGCCGGGCCGCCACCCGGGCCAGGCTGCTGGAAGCCGCGTTCGACGTGTTCGCGGCCAGGGGCTTCGGGCGCGTGTCCATCGAGGAGATCTGCGAAGCGGCCGGCTTCAGCCGCGGCGCGTTCTACTCGAACTTCGCGACGCTGGACGAGCTGTTCTTCGCGCTCTACCAGGAGCGCGCCGACCTCATCGCCTCCCAGGTGGCCGAGGCGCTCGCCCAGGACGGCCCCGGACTCGACGTGCCGGCCTCCGTGGACCGGGTCACCGAGGTACTGCTGCTCGACGTGGACTGGCTGCTGGTCAAGACCGACTTCCTGGTGCACGCCGCCCGCGACCCGCAGGTCGCCCGGGCCCTCCTCGACCACCGCGCCCGGCTCCGGGAGGCGATCGCCGACCGGCTGCGCCGGGCCCGCGGCCACACCGAACTGCCCGCCGTGCTCGGTGACGTGGAGGGCGCCGCATACGCCGTGGTCGCCGCGTACGACGGCGTCACCGTCCAGCTGCTGCTGGACAGGGACGTCCAGGCCGCACGGGCCTGGCTGGGGCAGCTGCTCACCGCCCTGCTCACGGACGGCAGCCGCAGCCCCGCATGACCCCGCACGCCGGCATGACCCGTGCAGCCCCGCATGACCGTACGACCCGTACGACCCCGCATGAGGACCGTCAGGAAGGACACAGTCACGATGGACGCGGACGTCATCGTCGTCGGAGCGGGCCTCGCCGGCCTGGTCGCGGCGCACGAACTCACCAGCCGGGGCCGCCGGGTGGCCCTGGTCGACCAGGAGAACGCCGCCAACCTCGGCGGACAGGCGTACTGGTCCTTCGGCGGGCTCTTCCTCGTCGGCTCCCCGGAGCAGCGCCGCCTCGGCATCAAGGACTCCTTCGACCTCGCCTGGAACGACTGGCAGGGCAGCGCGCGGTTCGACCGGCTCGACGACGAGGACTCCTGGGCCGTGCGCTGGGCCCGCGCCTATGTCGAGTTCGCGGCCGGCGAGAAGCGGTCCTGGCTCCGCGGCCACGGCATCGAGCTGCTGCCGACCGTCGGCTGGGCCGAGCGCGGCGACCTCAGGGCGGACGGCCATGGCAACTCCGTGCCCCGCTTCCACATCGCCTGGGGCACCGGCACCGGTGTGGTCGAACCCTTCGTGCGCCACGCCCGCCAGGCCGCCCGCGACGGACTGCTGACCTTCTACCACCGCCACCGGGTCGACGAGCTGGTCATCGAGGACGGCGCGGCCCGCGGGGTGCGCGGCACCGTGCTGGCCGAGGACCTCTCACCGCGCGGCGTCTCCTCCAACCGCGACCGCGTCGGCGACTTCGCACTCACCGCCCAGGCGGTCGTCGTCACCAGCGGCGGCATCGGCGCCGATCACGACATCGTCCGCCACTACTGGCCCGAGCGGCTCGGCACCCCGCCGGCCGAGATGGTCACCGGCGTCCCGGCCTACGTGGACGGCCGTATGCTCGACATCAGCGCCGAGGCGGGCGTCCGCCTGGTCAACCGGGACCGCATGTGGCACTACACCGAGGGCCTGCAGAACTGGGATCCGATCTGGCCCGGCCACGGCATCCGCATCCTGCCCGGCCCGTCCTCCATCTGGCTGGACGCCCTCGGCCGGCGCCTGCCCGACCCCTGCCTGCCGGGGTACGACACCCTCAGCACCCTCAAGTACCTGCGTACCACCGAGGACATCGCCGGATACGACCACTCCTGGTTCATCCTCACCCGGAAGATCATCGAGAAGGAGTTCGCGCTCTCCGGCTCCGAGCAGAACCCCGACATCACCGCCAAGGACCGGGGAGCCGTCCTGCGCGACCGGCTGCTCGGCAAGGGCGCGCCCGCACCGGTCAGGGCCTTCGTCGACAAGGGCGCGGACTTCGTGACCGCCGGCAACCTGGAGCAACTGGTCGGGAAGATGAACGCGCTGACCGACAAGCCGCTGCTGGACGCGGCCGAGGTGCGCCGCCAGATCGAGGCCCGCGACCTGCAGCTCGCCAACCCCTACAGCAAGGACTCCCAGATCCAGGGCATCCGCAACGCCCGCCGCTACATCGGCGACCGGCTCGGCCGGGTCGCCACCCCGCACCGCATCCTCGACCCGGCCGCGGGCCCGCTCATCGGTGTCCGCCTGCATGTGCTGACCCGCAAGACCCTCGGCGGCATCCAGACCGACCTCGACTCCCGGGCCCTGGCCGCCGACGGCACGCCGGTCGACGGGCTGTACGCGGCGGGCGAGGTGGCCGGCTTCGGCGGCGGCGGTGTGCACGGCTACAACGCGCTGGAGGGCACTTTCCTCGGCGGCTGCCTGTTCTCGGGCCGGGCGGCGGGCCGGCACGCCGCCCGGCACACGGGCTGACCGTCAGCTCCTCAGCAGCTCCGCCAGCACCTGGGCGTGACTCTCCTCGGGCGTCTTCGACGCCGTGAGCAGGGTCACCCGGCCCTTGCGCGCCGACTTCCTGAGGCCGTCGAGCAGTTCGGCGGCCTCAGGGCCGTCCAGTTCCGCCTCGTACCGGCGGCGGAACTCCTCGTACGCGCCGCCGCCGTGATACCACTTGCGCAGCTCGGTGGAGGGCGTGAGCCCCTTGGGCCACTCGTCGACCTGTGCCTCGTCCTTGGCGAGGCCACGCGGCCACAGCCGGTCGACCAGCACACGCCGGCCGTCGTCGGGCTCGGGCGGTTCGTAGATCCGGCGCACACGCACGGTCACGGTCATCACTCCCTCTCGGGACGGCGGACGGACGGTTCCGCGAGCCTATGCGGCGCGCCCCGTCTCCCCGGGCGACGACGCGGCGAGACTTGACCTGAATGTGGGGGAGCCCGGGACACCCGCGCGCCTAGTCTGTCGGCCAGACGATCACCAGCCAGCTCCCGGGGAGCGCCCGTGACGCGACCTCGCAGACAGCCCGCCCGGCGTCGTGGCGTCGGCCTGCGCCGCGACACGGTCCTCGCCACCCTCCCCGTCGCCGTGGCGGCAGTCATCGGCGCCGCCGGACCCACCGCGGCGGACACGACCGGCGCACCCGGCGCGGGCGACCCCTACTTCCCGCTCAGCGGCAACGGCGGCTACCACGTCCGGCACTACGACCTGACGCTCCGTTATGACACCTCCTCCCGGCACCTCGACGGCGAGGCTGTGCTCACCGCCCGCGCCACCCAGAACCTCAGCCGCTTCGACCTCGACCTCCAGGGCCTGAAGGTCAGCGGCGTCACCGTCGACGGCGCGCCCGCGGCCTTCCGGCGCGTCGGCCAGGAACTCGTCGTCACCTCGCGCCACACCCTGCGCACGGGCAGGAACTTCCGGGTCACCGTCGCCTACAACGGCACCCCGAAGCCGGTCACCGACCCCGACGGCAGCACGGACGGCTGGATCCCCACCGACGACGGCGCCTTCGTCGCGGGCGAACCGCAGGGCGCGATGACCTGGTTCCCGGCGAACAACCACCCCAAGGACAAGGCGTCGTACGACTTCACCATCACCGTTCCGCAGGGGCGCACGGCCGTCGCCAACGGCGATCTCCTCGCACAGCGCACCACACACGGTCGTACGACCTTCCGCTGGCGCGAGACCCAGCCGATGGCCTCCTACCTCGCCACCGCGACCATCGGAAACTTCGAGGTCGAGCAGTACACCACCCGCGACGGCATCCATGTGTACAACGCCGTCGACCCGCGCGAGGCGAGCGCGGCCGCTCCGGTGCTGAAGCAGCTGCCGTCCGTCCTCGCATGGGAGAGCAAGCTGTTCGGGCCGTACCCGTACCGCTCCGCCGGATCGATCGTCGACCACGCCCCGGACACCGGCTACGCCCTGGAGACCCAGACCCGGCCGCTCTACGACTCCGCGCCCGACCTGAACACCCTCGTTCACGAGAACACCCACCAGTGGTTCGGCGACTCCGTCTCGCTGACCTCCTGGAAGGACATCTGGCTCAACGAGGGCTTCGCCACCTACACCGAGTGGCTGTACGCCGAGCAGCACGGCGGCGACAGCGCCCAGAAGACCTTCGACGCCGACTACGCGCGCCCGGCGAGCGACCCGCTGTGGGCCTACCCGCCGGGCGATCCGGGCAGCGGCAAGAACATCTTCGGCACGCCCGTCTACGTCCGCGCCGCCATGACCCTGCACGAACTGCGCAAAGCCGTCGGCGACGGGGACTTCTTCCGGATCCTGCGCGCCTGGACGGCCGGACACCGCGACGGCCACGGTACGACGGCCCAGTTCGTGCGGCTCGCCGAGGGGACGTCGGGGAAGCGTCTGGCCGGACTGTTCCACACGTGGCTGTACGCGAGAGGCAAGCCGAACAGCGCCTGAACCCTGACCGGTTCCACACAAGTGCGCGCCAGGGCGCGGTGCGAGCAGGCCGTCGGCTCCGCTCGACCAGGTCGCCGCCCACCGGGTCGCAGCCGGAGCCGCCCGGGGTAGCCCTGCGCACCGAGGCCGACGACGCGGCCTGGCTGGACGCCGACCCGGTACCGATGCGGCAGGCCCTCGGGAACCTGGTCTCCAACGCGCCGCGGCACACGCCGGCCGACGGCACGGTCACGCTCGCGGCCCACCGGGACGGCATGGACGTCGTCCGCATCGTCACCGTCACCGGGGCGGGCATCGTGCCGGAGGACCTGCCGCACGTCTTCGACCGGTTCTGGCGCGCCGCGAAGTCCCGCGGTCGCCGCACCGGCGGCAGCGGCCTGGGCCTGCCGATCGTGGGCCGCCTGGTCGCCGCCCACGGCGGCACGGCCGACGCCGCGGGCGAGCCCGGCGAGGGCGCGGTCTGAACGGTGTGGCTACCCTTCGCCGGACCACGGCGACGCACCCTCACCGCCCATGGCGGGTGGCAGGGTCAGGCCGAGCGCGGCCGGGAGCGGGCGCGGCGGCGCAGCGCACGGCGCTCCAGCTCGGTCGTCCCGCCCCAGATGCCCATGCTCTGGCCCGTCCCCAGCGCCCAGTCCAGGCACGGCTCCCGGACGGGGCAGTGCCCGCACACCGCCTTGGCCCGCTCGGTCTGCACCTGGGCGGGTCCGGTGGTGCCGATGGGGAAGAAGAGGTCGGGGTCTTCGTGACGGCAGGCGGCATGGTCGCGCCAGTTGTCCATCGAAGTCTCCTGGATCGGAGGGAATGCGTGGTCCGGGTTCGGGTGACCGGCCGGGGCGGTGTGAAACGGCGCGACCGGCGGGGGATCGCGCGAGGATCGCGATCCGGTCATGGGCGCGCGTACGGCCCAGGGTGAGCCGTCCGCGCTCAACAGGCCGGGAAACGGGGCGGATCGGCCATCGGCCGCGGACACCCGTGCCCGACCGGGCACCGGCGGCGCGGAGTTGGCGGGCAGGACCGTGTGGGACCGCCGGGCGCCGCGCCACCGCGCGACCACCGTACTCCGCCGGGCGCTCGCATCGGTGTGAAACGGATAAAGCGTGACGGGGCCGTCAACTGCGCAGCGCCTCGGCCGCCGTCGCCGCCACCGCCTCGGCCAGTGCCGCGAGTGCGGGGGAGTCGAGCTTCCACTGCTGCCAGTACAGCGCGACGTCCATCCACGCGTCGGGGGCGAGGAGCACGAGCCGGCCCGCCGTGAGCAGTGGGTCCGCCTGGACCTCCGGCACCATGCCCCAGCCGAGTCCCGCGGCGACCGCGTCCAGGAATCCCTCCGAGGTGGGCACGTGGTGCCGGGACGGACCGGCCGAGCCGCCCCCCAGCCGCCGTACGAAGGCGTCCTGGAAGTCGTCCTTGCGGTCGAAGGCCACGACGGGCGCCTGGGGAAGAGCCTCCGGCAGCGGCCGCCCGGCCAGATGCGTCCCGGTGAACTCCGGTGCGGCGACCGGCAGATAGCGCATCCGGCCGAGCAGCCGCACGGCGCAGCCCGGCACCGGATCGGGCACGGAGGTCACGGCCGCCATCACCAGACCCTCGCGCAGCAGGGCCGCCGTATGGTCCTCGTCCTCGCGGTGCAGTTCGTAGCAGAGTCCCGCCACCCGGGTCAGCGCCGGCAGGAACCAGGTCGCCAGGGAGTCCGCGTTCACCGCCACCGACACCCGCGTCGGCTCCCCGGCACCGCTCAGCCCCAGCTCGCCCCAGGCGTCCCGCTCCAGCCGCGCGAGCTGCCGGGCGTAGCGCACCAGCACCGCGCCCGACTCCGTGGCCCGCACGGGCTTGGTGCGCTGCAGCAGCACCCGGCCGGTGCGCTGTTCGAGTGCCTTGACCCGCTGGCTGACCGCCGACGGCGTCACATGCAGGGCGGCCGCGGCGGCGTCGAAGGTGCCCTCGTCCACCACGGCGAGCAGCGTCCGCACCTGGTCCAGGGGAAGCTCGGTCATCACAATCGCTAAGGATAGATAAGAAACTTTAGCTGTACTGCGCAGAGCGGTCTGCCTGGGTTCGACGCATGAACCAGGCCCTGACCGCCGCGGCCGCCAGCTTCGGCACCGGCCTCTCCCTGATCGTCGCCATCGGCGCGCAGAACGCCTTCGTCCTGCGGCAGGGGGTGCGCCGGGACGCGGTCCTCGCCGTGGTCGGCATCTGCGCGCTGTCCGACGCGGTGCTCATCGCGCTCGGCGTCGGCGGGGTCGGGGCGGTCGTGGTGGCGTGGCCGGGCGCGGTCCGGGCGGTCGGCCTCGTCGGGGGTGTCTTCCTGCTCTGCTACGGCGTCCTCGCCGCCCGCCGGGTGTTCAGGTGGGGCGCCGCCGGGCTGAGCGCCGAGGGGGAGACCGCCGGCTCCCGGCGCCGGGCGGTGCTCACCTGCCTCGCGATGACCTGGCTCAACCCGCACGCTCATGTCCGGTTCCTGAGCGAAAACCCTTCGGCATGTACACGGGATCCTGAGATAGTCAGGTTCTCGAAGAGAAAAGATGTAGCGAGCAAGTAGCGAGCGACCAGGACACCCGTGGACACGAGCGAGAGCAGCACCACCGAACCCGACTCCGCGACGCACACGACGGATGCGACGGAGGTGACGGACGCGGCGCCTGCGCCCCGGCGCGGCTGGCGCCGCTGGGCGATGGACACCCGCCCGCTGCGCATCCCCGCCTACCGGCGCCTGTGGACGTCGACCATCGTCACCGCCGTCGGCAGTCAGCTCACCGCCGTCGCCGTGCCGAAGCAGATCTACGACATCACGCACTCCTCGGCATGGGTGGGCTACGCGAGCCTGGCGGGCCTCGTGCCCATGGTGGCGTTCGCGCTGTGGGGCGGGGCGGTCGCCGACACCGTGGACCGGCGCAAGCTGCTGCTGGTCACCAACTCCGGCATCGCCGTGACCTCGCTGCTGTTCTGGGCGCAGGCCGTCAGCGGGCTGGACTCGGTCGTCGTACTGATGCTGCTGCTCGCGGTGCAGCAGGCGTTCTTCGGGCTCAACGCCCCCGCCCGCAACGCCTCCATCGCCCGGCTGGTCCCGGCCGCGGAACTGCCCGCCGCGGGCGCGCTCGGCTCGACGGTGACGCAGACCGGCCTGGTGGCGGGCCCGCTGCTCGCCGGTGCGCTGATCCCGGTCATCGGGCTGCCCGAGCTGTACCTCCTCGACGCCCTGGCGCTGTGCCTGACCGTGTGGGCCGTCTTCCGGCTGCCCGCGCTGCCGCCGCTCGGCGAGGTCGCCGCCCGCCGGGCCGGGATACGCGAGATAGCCGAGGGCTTCCGCTACATGTCCCGGCACAAGGTGCTGCTGCTGTCGTTCCTCGCCGACATCGTCGCCATGGTCCTCGGCATGCCCCGCGCGCTGTTCCCGCAGCTGGCCGCCCAGACCTACCACTCCTACGGCGAAGGGCTGGCGCTCGGCGTGCTGTTCGCCGGCATCCCGGTCGGCGCGGTGCTCGGCGGCCTGTTCTCCGGTGTGTTCTCGCGGGCCCGCCGGCACGGCTGGATGGTCGTCGGCGCGGTCGTCGCCTGGGGCGTGGCCATCGCCGGCTCCGGGCTGAGCGGCAACCTGTGGGTGGCTCTGGCCTTCCTCGCCGCAGCCGGTGTCGCCGACATGGTCTCGATGGTGTTCCGCGGTGCGATCCTGCTGTCGGCGGCGACCGACGAGATGCGCGGCCGGATGCAGGGCGTGTTCACGGTGGTCGTCGTGGGCGGTCCGCGCCTGGCCGACGTGCTGCACGGCACGGTCGGCTCGGCGTTCGGCCCGCGGGCCGCCGTGGCGGGCGGTGGCGCACTGGTCGTCGTGGTCATGCTGGCCCTGACCGCGGCCGTACCGGCACTGCGCCGATACCGGATCTGAGCTACAGCAGTCCGGTGCGCCGCTGGATGGAGTACTGGTCCATCAGCTTGCCCCGCGTCGTCTCCAGGCGGTGGGCGAGGATCTCGGCCACCGTCCGGACCAGGGAGAGCCCGAGCAGCGGGTCCTCCACGCTCAGTGCGAGCACGGAGGGTCCGTCGAACTCGTAGGCCCGTACGTCGGTGTAGGCCACCGCGCCGAAGTCCCACTGGTACGGCGGGAACAGCCAGGACCAGCCGAGCAGGTCGCCGGCGCCGAGCGAGGCCACCGTCACCCGCTGCCGGGAGGTGACCTGCTGGTCCAGGTGGACCGCGCCCGAACGGATCACCCAGAACCGGTCGGCGGTACCGCCCGCCTCGAAGATGCGCGTGTCCTCCGGGAACGAGACCTCCTCGGCCAGTTCCATCAGGCGCTCGCGCTGCGCCTGGGGCAGGGCGGTCAGCAGTTTTATCGCTTTGGTCATGGCGCGGGGCTCCTCGCCGGCGGCGGTTCGGGTGCGTTCCTCTCAGCCCATTTCAGCCGCTGCCGCCCCTTGGGGCACCTCGAAGGACGCGGATTTCCTCGGCGGGTCCCCGTTCCGCCGCCGGCTGCGGACAGCAAGAAGCCCTGGCTGGACGGGGGAGGCCAGCCAGGGCCGTCTACGGTGATGCGGTCGAGGGAGGAAGGACGGTTCCGGTCACCCCCCGCACCACGTATGCATGAACGATAAACCATCTGGTTGGTGTGTCGGTACTCAGAAGTAGGTCACGTGACCTGTTTCACGCCCTCCGCGACACGGTGTTTGCGCCGGGGACCGAGGGGCAGGCGGAATCTCGTGCTTCGGACCGGAGGCGCGCGCCCAGCGGGAACCGTACGACCGCCGGGATCCCCCTTCCGGCGGACCGGGCGGTCCGCCCGCGGCAACCCTGACCTCACCGTTCGGGCAGGCTCCGGAACCCTGCTTCCGGTCGCGTGCCCTGAAACCACGTTCAGGAGCGATTCCGCATGCTGACCGACTTGTCGACAAGCCGTCCCGGAACGCCCGCCACGACCACCTGCGCCACACCCGCGCGCAGAACCCATGACGACACCCCTGACACCGCGGAACTGTTCGCCCGGCTCGCGAACCTGGGCGACGGCCCCGAACGGGACGCCCTGCGCGGCGAACTCGTCGCCGCCTGGCTGCCCATGGCCCACCGCATCGCCGGCCGCTTCCGCGACCGGGGCGAGTCCGTCGAGGACCTGCGGCAGGTGGCCGCACTCGGGCTGGTCAAGGCCGTCGACCGGTTCGACCCCTCCCGCGGGGCCTTCGAGAGCTATGCGGTGCCGACCGTCACCGGCGAGGTCAAGCGGCACTTCCGGGACCGGATGTGGGCCCTCAGGGTGCCGCGCCGGATCCAGGAACTGCGCAACCGGGTGCGCCTGGCCCGCCGCGAACTCGCCCAGCACCCCGGCAGCCCCGAACCCACCGTCACCGCCATCGCCGCCCACACCGGTCTCACCGAGGAGGAGGTCGGCGCGGGCCTGGAGGCGCTGGAGAGCTTCAGCACCCTGTCCCTGGACGCCGAACTGTCCGCCGGGGACGACGGCTGCAGCCTCACCGACACCCTCGGCGCGACGGACACCTCCTACGACGTCGTGGTCGACCGCGAGGCCGCGAAGGCGGGTCTGCGCCGGCTGCCCGAGCGGGAACGGGCCATCCTCTACATGCGGTTCTTCGAGGACATGACGCAGAGCCGCATCGCCGACCGGCTGGGCATCTCCCAGATGCATGTCTCCCGGCTGATCAGCCGCAGCTGCGCCCGCGTCCGCGACGAGGCGCTGGGCCGGTGCACGGGCGGCGCCCGCCCGGTATGACGCGCGGCCGAGGGACCGTCACTTCTTCGGCCGGTCCGCCCCGGTGGTGATGCCCAGCGGCCGGGCCAGGCCCGAGACCGCCTCGTCCAGCCGCTGCAGATGGCGCAGCACCCGGTCGGTGACCCGGCCGTAGCGCGGGGTACGCAGCGTTCCCGGCTCCAGCATCGAGGCGATGCTCGGGCCTGTCTCGATCTCCGCCGTGGCGCGCGGGTCGGCGACATGCGCGGAGATCGCCTCGATGTTGTGCACGATCCGCGCACACGCCCCGCGCAGCCGGGGGTCCGCCGCGATTGACGGATGCGTCGGCAGCAGCTCGGCCGTGGCCGCGAGTGAACGCCCGTGGTAGGCGCACGTCTCCAGCAGCGCCACCACGTACCGGGCGGTGTCCCGGCGGGCGCGCAGCGGGGCGATCGGATGGGTCAGCGGCTCGGTGGCCGTGCGCAGGTCGGCGAGCGCCTGGTCCAGATCGCGGGCCTCCTCCACCAGATCGGCGCCCGCCCCGCCGCTCAGCTGGTCCACGGCGGCCCGCGTGACCTCGGCGAGCCGGTTCAGCACCTCGACGAGGAGTTCGTTGGTACGGCGGTCGGTGTGGATCGGCAGCACCACCGCCGCCGCGATCACCCCGCAGGCCGCGCCGAGCGCCGTCTCCTCCACCCGCAGCACCAGCACCGACAGGCTGTAGGTGTTCAGCAGCGTGTACAGCAGTCCCAGCATCGCCGTGACGAAGAACGACATCAGCGTGTACGACAGGGGCGCGGTGTAGAACATCGCGAAGATGAACACGAGCACCAGCGCGAACGCCGTCCACGTGTGGTGCCCGACCAGTACGGCGAGCCCGATGCCGGCCACCACGCCGAGCACCGTGCCCAGCAGCCGCCGGTAGCCCTTCACCAGGATCTCGCCGGTGGAAGCGGTGTTGATGAACACGATCCAGCAGGTCAGCACCGCCCAGTACCAGCGCTGACTGGACAGCAGCTCGCCGCCGGCGATGGCCAGCGCGGAGCCGACGGCCACCTGCACCGCGGCCCGTGTCGTGGGACGGCTGAGGCCGGTCGGCTCCGGCTCCTCCGCCTCCTCACCCGCCTCGATCGCGGCGTCCTCCGCGTCCAGCTCCTCACGCGAGCGGGCCGTGGCCGGGCTGTCGTCCGACTCGTCCTGCGGCCCGTCCAGTGCCAGCCGCAGCCCCAGGGCGGCACGGGCGGCCTCGCCGAGCCCACGGAAGACGTCCTGCACAGCAGGAGAGGCCTTGGGCAGGTTCTCCTCCTCGCGGTAGCCGAGCAGCCGGTTGCGCACCTGCGCGAGCGCAGTGCCGCGGGCCTCGCCGAGCGGCCGCAGCATCAGCACCCGCAGCGCCTGCAGATCCCGGCGCAGCGCCTCCGCCGCGTCGTCCCGCACCGGCAGCTCACCGCCCAAGGGCAGCGGGGCGCCCGGCAGATGCAGGGTCAGGGTGTCGGTCCGCTCGGCGCTGCGCGCGGTGAGCAGGAGCAGGCCGAGCCGTTCGGAGGCGATCTCGGCGTCGGCGATCCGGCGCTGCAGCAGCCGGGCGACGGTCACGTCGGAGGTGCCGTCCTCAAGGCGCCCCTGGATCATCAGCGCCGTCTCGTGCAGCCGCGCGGTGGCCGTGCGCAGATCCTCCAGGACCTTCTCCACGTCGTCCGGGCCGGCGTCCAGCAACTCGGCCTGGACGGCGATCAGCTGGGCGAGCCGGGCGCGGAACGCCCGCCGCAGCCGGTCCAGGGTGCCGGCCGGGGTCTGCGGCAGCAGCACGAAGCGCGCGGCGGCACTGCAGGCGAACGCCACGCAGAGGACGCCGTACAGCGCGGGCAGCGTGGCGGTCGTCGCGTGCACGAACAGGGAGAGGAAGTAGACCTGAAAACCGATCAGGCCGAGCGCCGTGCCGCGGTCGCCGAACCGGCGGCCGTAGACCGCGCAGAAGATGAGGGCGACGAAGAACAGGTCACCGACGACGACCCGTTGGTTCAGCAGCGCGCCCAACGACACCGAGGCCAGGGCCACCGGCAGGCCGAGCGCGAGCGTCACGGCCTGCTGGGAGCGCTGCTTCTCGCGGATCGCGAAGGTCGACACCATCGCCGCCATGGCACCGGCGACCAGCTGGGACACCGGCACCCGCAGAGCGGCCAGGACGGTCAGGGTCAGCGCGATCGCGACGACCGTGCGCAGACCGGCGGTGAGCCTGAGCAGCCCGGGATCGGACGCCGCGAGCCGGTCCCACATCCGTACCCGCCCCGACCGTCCCGCTGTGCTCACGCCGCCGCGCTCTCTCCCGTGCCAGAAATCGATCTACGACCCAGCATCGCACAACGGTCCGAATTTCCTGCCTTCCGGTCAGCCGGGAAGTGATCAGCGGTCACCGGTGATCCAAGTCACCTCACGGGCTCCCCCCGGCCGTCCCGTCCGCCCGGGCCCGCACCTGTGCCGGCGTCAGATACGAGTCGGTGAACTCGAAGTCCTTCAGCCGGGCGGGCTTGCGGGCCTGGAAGCCGGTGCGGACGAAATCGTCGCCCGCGACCGCGTTCAGCAGCCAGTTGGTCATCACCCGGGTCTTGGCGACGTTGGTGCGCAGCGCCGACCAGTGGTACCCGCGGGCCACCGCCTGCGCCGGCAGCCCGCGCAGCTCGATGCCGAGCGGTTTGGACACCGCGTCCTTGCCACCGAGGTCGACGACGAGGCCCAGGTCATGGTGCACATACGGCTGCAGCGGCTGCCCCCGCAGGGTCGCGATGACGTTGTCGGCGACCGTCTTGCCCTGGCGCATCGCGTGCTGCGCGGTGGGCGGGCAGACCGTGCCCTTCTCGCGCTTGGCCAGGTCCGGTACGGCGGCCGAGTCGCCGAGCGAGAACACCCCGTCGTAGCCCGGCAGGGTCATCTCCGGGGTGACCGCGAGCCGGCCGCGGACCGTCTCCGCGCCGAGCGTGGCGATCAGCGGGCTCGCGACCACACCGGCCGTCCAGATCAGTGTGTGCGTCGGCACCACCCGGCCGTCGGTGAAGGTGACCTCCTCCGCCCCTGCCTTCTCGATCGACACGCCCAGCGACACCTCGATGCCGCGCCGCCCCAGGATCTCCTGCGCGCTGCGGCCGAGCTTGTCGCCGAGCTCCGGCATGAGCTTGGGCGCGATGTCGATCAGATGCCACTTGATCAGGCCGGGATCCAGGCGCGGGTAGCGGGCGACGGCCGCGTGCGTCAGCCGTTGCAGACAGGCGGCGGTCTCGGTGCCGGCGTATCCGCCTCCGACCACCACGAACTGCAGCCGGGCGGCCCGCTCGACCGGGTCGTCGCTGGCGTCGGCGAGGTCGAGCTGGGTGATGACGTGGTCGCGGATGTAGGCGGCCTCGGCGAGGGTCTTCATCCCGAAGGCGTGGTCGGTCAGACCCGGGATGTCGAAGGTGCGGGTCACACTGCCGGGAGCCAGCACGATGTAGTCGTAGGGCTCGTTGACGGTCTGGTCGGTGATGGTGCGCACGACGCACACCTTGGCCTTCAGATCCACGCCGATCGCGCCGCCGGGCAGGATCCGGGTGCGGTACTTCTTGCTGCGGCGCAGGCTCAGGGCGATCGACTGCGGCGTGAGCACACCGGAGGCGACCTGGGGCAGCAGGGGCAGATACAGCTGGTAGGAGTAAGGCGTCACCAGGGTGACGTCGGCCTCGGCGGGAGCGAGTTTCCGCTCCAGGCGGCGGACGCACCCCACTCCGGCGAAGCCTGCGCCAACCACCAGGATCCTGGGTCGTGTCACGGTGTTCATCCCTTTCTGCGGCTCCAGGCGGTCCGACTCGACGCCGTTCGCCTGCCTGGATCGAGGCGCACCACCTTCGATCCCACCGTGCCCCGGACCGTTCCGCCAGCCGGGCGCGGCAGGCAGACGAACGCGTGGGCACCAGCATGCCCCCACACGGGGCGGAGTAACCGGGGTTCGCACACTTACACGTCGTGCGCGCAGGCGACGTACGACGCGTACACGGCCGCCGGTCCTTACGGAGTCACCAGGGCAGGAACGCGTGGATGTCCTTGCCCTCGTCGTGCACGATGACGCTGACCTGCGTGCACAGCGTGTGCACCAGGTGCCAGCCGATGCCGCCGCCGCCCGTGCCCGGCTGGAAGGGCCGCGCTCTGGGCCTGACCGTGCTCGTGTCGTGCATCGTCACGTGCACACCGTCGAAGGTGCGGCGCAGTCGCAGGCCGAACGGCCCGGGCGCGTACTGGATCGCGTTGGCGGCCAGCTCCGTCACGACCAGCACGATGTCGTCCCAGTACTCGTGCGCGGCCGGCGGCGAGCGCAGGGCGAGCGCGCCCAGGAACTCCTCCGCGGCGAGCCGCGCCTCCGTGACATTCTGCAGCTCACCCGCGAAGGCGAAGACGCGCTCATAGCTGTCCTCCGCAGGCGGTATGCCGCCCCCGCGCCGCTCCGTCGACATCTCGCATTCCCTGGTTCCGGCTGGTCAGGGCCCGGCGGACCCTCGGACGAGCCGGTCGTCGGTCTGATCTCCTTCTGCGTGTGCGGGTTCCCCGCAGCCGGGGGGCTATGTACGAGGGCGGCCGCGGGGTACAGGACGTCAGCGGAAGACGTCGTCCGGCTCGTCCCAGTCCGCCGGCTCCCGCGGGCTCCGCGCCACCCGGGACCGCGCCTGGTACATCACTTCGATCTCGGCGGCGTAATGCCGGACTATCGCGTCCCGGCGCAGCTTCATCGACGGGGTGAGCAGTCCGTTGTCCGCGGCGAACGGCTCCGGCAGGACCCGGTAGACCCGGATGGACTCCGCACGCGACACGGCACTGTTCGCGGAGGCCACGGCCCGCGCGATCTCGTCCCGCAGCGCGTTCTCCTCACGGGTCTCGCGGCCCGGACCGCCGCCCTGGAGCGCCAGGCCGGCCCGCCAGTGCGCGAGGAAGTCCGGGTCCAGGGTCAGCAGGGCGCCGACGCAGGGCCGGTCGTCGCCGAGCACGACCGCCTGGTGGACGAGCGGGTGCATACGCAGCCGCTGCTCCAGCAGGGCCGGGGCGACGCTCGTGCCGCCGCTGGTGACGATGATGTCCTTCTTGCGCCCGGTGATCGTCAGATAGCCCTCGGAGTCCACTCGCCCGATGTCCCCGGTGGCCAGCCAGCCGCCGCGCAGCGCGGCCCGCGTCGCCGCCTCGTCACCGACATAGCCCTGGAACACCGACGGGCCGCGGACCAGGATCTCCCCGTCGTCGGCCACCTGGACCTCGGTGCCCGGCAGCGGCCGGCCCACGGTCCCGGACTTCTCCCGGCCGAGCGGCTGCATGGTGATCCCGCCGGAGGCCTCGGTCAGGCCGTAGCCGTCGTGGACGAAGATGCCGATGCCGTCGTAGAACAGGGTCAGTTCACGGCTGAGCGAGGAACCGCCGGAGGTGCCGCGCACCACCCGCCCGCCGAGCGCCGCCCGCAGCCTGCGGTACACCGTCCGCTCGTACAGGGCGTGCTGCAGTCTGAGGTCGAGCCCGGGACCCGGCCCGGTGCCCAGCCGGCGGCGCTCCTCGGCCGCGGCGAAGTCCCGCGCGGTCTGTGCGGCCCGCTCGAACAGGACACCCCGGCCCGCCTGTTGCGCGGCCCGCAGGACATTCTTGTAGAGCTTCTCGAACACCGACGGCACGCCGTACAGATACGTCGGCCGGAACGTGCGCAGCGCCGACGTCAGCGAGGCCTCGGTCAGCTCCGGCTCGTGCGCCATCAGCACACCGCCGCGGACACACGTGAGCATGATCATGATGCCGTACACATGCGAGAACGGCAGGAAGGCCAGCACCGACGGCTGCTGCCCCGGGGGTGCCGCGGTGTGCGCCCAGCCGGCCAGCACCGTGTCGCAGGGGTAGGCGAGACCGCGGTGGCTCAGCGCGCAGCCCTGGGGGCGGCCGGACGTGCCGGAGGTGTAGACGACCGCCGCCGTGGCGTCCGGCAGCACGATCCGGCGCAGCGACTCCACGGTGGTGTACGGCACCACCGCGCCCTGGCGGACGAGTTCGGGCACCGCGCCCGCGTCCAGCTGCCAGACGTGGCGCAGCCGCGGCAGCCCGGCACACACCGTGCCGACGGTCATCACGCCCTGCTCGTCCTCGACCAGCACGGCCACACAGCCGGCGTCCCGCAGGATCCACTCGGCCTGGTCGCGCGAGGAGGCCGGATGGATCGGCACGACCTCCGCGCCCACGGCCCACAGCGCGAGGCTGAACACGGTCCACTCGTGACGGGTGCGGGACATCAGGGCCACCCGGTGGCCGGGGGAGATCCCGGCGGCGACCAGCCCCTTGGCCAGGTCGACCACCTCGTCCCGCAGCTCCAGGGCCGTCACCTCCTGCCAGACGGTGGCGGCGGGATCCGCACGGTGCGCGAGCACCGGCAGGGTGGGACTGCGCTCCGCGGTGTCGAAGACGCTGTCGGCGAGACCGCCGGTGAGCGGCGGGGCAACGGCGGGAGCGAAAGCGACGTCGCGCATGCGTTGCTCCAGGGTGTACGGAGGGTCACACCGCCGATCGGCTCTGTGTCGGCGGTGCTCGAATGTAGCCGAGCCGAGCGCGTCCGGTGCGGGGAACGGAGAAGTCGTGATCGGCTGATGACCTGCGCGTGTCCGGGGCGCGGCGGAGACGCGTGCGGACGTGGGTGACGGCCGGAGCGTTCGGACGTGGGTGACGGCCAGCGGGCTCAGCCCTGGGTGTGCCGTACGCACTCGGTGACGACCCCGCGCAGGCTGCCGGCCCGCTCCAGCAGCCGGCGCTGCTGACGGGCCCCGTTGCCCCGCCGCAGCAGCTCCGTGAGGCCCTGCTCGGCGCGTTCGGCGTCACCGCAGGCGGTGAGGGCGTCCCCGGTGTACTCCAGCAGCGCGCGCAGCACCTCCGGAGCGGGGCGGGGCCGCATGGTCACGGGGTCGAGCAGGTCCTGGTCCATCCCCGACCGGGCGGCCTGCCAGGCGCCCAGCCGGAGCACGCTCACGCTGTGGTCCGGCGGCGGCCGGCCGGCCCGCCAGTCACGCGCCGCCGTCTCCACCAGGGCACGGGTCAGGGTGGCGACGAGCACGGCGGTCTGCGCGCACAGGCACACGTCCGCCACCCGGATCTCCACGGTCGGACAGTGGGCGGACAGCCGCGCGTCGAAGTAGGCCATCGCCTCGTCCAGGATGACGCCGGTGGCCATCATGTCCCGCACCCTGCGGTGGTACCGCTCGGGCGAGACGAACAGCTCGGTCGGGCCGGCCGACGGCCAGCGTTCCCAGACCCGGGTGCGGTAGCTGGCGTAGCCGGTGTCGCTGCCCTGCCAGAACGGAGAGTTGGCGCTGATCGCGACGAGCGCCGGCAGCCATGGGCGCAGCCGGTCGAGCACCGCGACCCCCTCCTCGTCGGACTCCACCGCAACATGGACATGGCAGCCGCAGACGAGCTGGTCCCGGGTGCCGACCCCGAACCGCTCGGCCAGCCACGCATAGCGCTCGTTCACGGTCAGCAAGGGATCGACCGGGAGCGGGGAGGCGGCGAGCGCCGCGACCGCGCAGCCGAACTGCCCGGCGTGCCGAGCCGCCTCCTTGCGGCAGCGCACGATCTCCTCGCTGAGGGCCGCCATGTCCGACTGCGGATGCGTGGCGAACTCCAGCATCTGCCCGAACAACTCCTCGTCGAACACGTCCTGCCCGGGATCGTCATGGGCGGCTTGAGCGAGGATGGCCGCAGCCACTGCCCTCGGGTCGCCGCTCTCCGGGTCGACCAGAAGGAGTTCCTCCTCCACTCCGACGGTGCGCACGTGGTGCCACCCTTCCGTGTTCATGCCACGAGGGGCCGGTCAGGGGCCGGGAGAACCCCGGCTGCCCCTGGGCCGGCCTCCGACACCTGTGGTTCAGCGCTCCGGCGCCAGCCAGAGCGTGGCGAGCGGCGGCAGCGTGACCCTGAGGCCATTGTCCTCGCGTTTCAGCGGCCCCGCGCTGCCGACCCCGCTGCCGCCGTAGCGGACGTCGTCGGTGTTCAGCGCCTGCCGCCAGGCGGGGAACCCGTCCGGGACCCACAGCCCGTAGTCGTGCCGGACGACCGGGGAGAAGTTCGAGACCGCGAGCAGCGGAGCGCCGTCGGCGGCGAAGCGCAGGAACGCGAAGACGTTGTCGTCCGCCGCATCGCACAGCACCCACCGGAAGCCGCCCGGGTCGCAGTCCCGCTGCCACAGGGCCGGGGTGTCCCGGTACAGCGTGTTCAGGTCCCGTACGAGATCCCGCACGCCCCGGTGATCGCCGGCCGAGTGGTAGTCGTCGCCGAGCAGCCACCACTCGGGGCCGTGCGCCTCGGACCACTCGGCCCCCTGGGCGAACTCCTGCCCCATGAACAACAGCTGTTTGCCCGGGTGGGCCCACATGAAGCCGAGGTAGGCGCGGTGGTTGGCCCGGCGCTGCCACCAGTCGCCCGGCATCTTCGACACCAGCGCCTGCTTGCCGTGCACGACCTCGTCGTGGGAGATCGGCAGGACGTAGTTCTCGCTGTACGCGTACACCATCGAGAAGGTCATCTCGTGGTGGTGGTACTTGCGGTGCACCGGCTCCTTCTGGATGTACTGCAGCGAGTCATGCATCCAGCCCATGTTCCACTTCAGCCCGAAGCCGAGCCCGCCGCAGTCCGTCGGCCGGGTCACCCCGTCCCAGGCGGTGGACTCCTCGGCGATCGTCACGACACCCGGGCAGCGCCGGTAGACGGTGGCGTTCATCTCCTGCAGAAAGGCGACCGCGTCCAGGTCCTCCCGCCCGCCGAAGACATTGGGCTCCCACTGCCCGGAGTCCCGTGAGTAGTCGAGGTAGAGCATCGAGGCGACGGCGTCCACGCGCAGCCCGTCGATGTGGAACTCCTGGCACCAGTACACCGCGTTGGCGACCAGGAAGTTGCGCACCTCGGTGCGGCCGAAGTCGAACTCGTACGTCCCCCAGTCCGGATGCTCGGCCCGCCGCCAGTCCCCGGGCTCGTACAGCGGTTCCCCGTCGAACCGGGCCAGCGCCCAGTCGTCCTTCGGGAAGTGCGCCGGCACCCAGTCCATGATCACACCGATCCCGGCCCGGTGCAGCGCATCCACCAGGTACTTGAAGTCGTCCGGGGAGCCGAGGCGCGGCGTCGGCGCATAGTACGAGGTGACCTGGTAACCCCAGGAGCCGCTGAACGGATGCCCGGCGACCGGCATCAGCTCGACGTGCGTGAAGCCCATCTCCTTGACATAGGCGGGCAGTTCGTCAGCTAGCTGACGATACGTCAGTCCTGGTCGCCAGGACGGCAGATGGACCTCGTACACGGAGAAGGGGGCCTGGTGCACGGGCGTGTCGCCCCGGTGGGCCATCCATTCCGCGTCGCCCCACTCATGCCGTGACACCGCGACGACCGACGCCGTGTCGGGCGGCACCTCCGTGCGCCGCGCCATCGGGTCGGCCTTGAGGAACCGATGGCCGTACCGGGAGGTGATCTCGAACTTGTACCTGGCGCCCTCGCCGATCCCGGGCAGGAACAGCTCCCACACCCCGGACGCGCCCAGCGAGCGCATCGGGTACTGGGTGCCGTCCCAGTACGTGAAGTCCCCGGCCACCCGCACCCCTTGGGCGTTCGGCGCCCACACGGTGAAGCGGGTGCCGGTCACACCCTGGTGTGTCATCGGCTCGGCGCCGAGCGCCTGCCACAGCTGCTCGTGCCGGCCCTCCCGGATCAGATGCAGATCCAGCTCACCGACAGCGGGCAGGAAGCGGTACGGATCGTGCACCTCCTGCTCGACGTCGTCGTACGCCACCAGCAGCGTGTACGCCGACGGGATCTCCGGGTACGGCAGCACGGCCGCGAACAGACCGTCGCCCTCGGACACGAGCGGATGGCGCGTGCCGTCGGCCACCACGCTCACCGCCCGCGCGTGCGGGCGCAGCGCCCGGAACACGGTGCCGCCCGGGACCGGGTGGGCGCCCAGCAGGGCATGCGGATCGTGGTGGGCGCCGCCGAGCAGCCGGCCGCGCTCGGCCTGGTCGAGCGCGGGGGGACGGGGGTCCCCCCGGACGTTGTCCGGGTGAGGGACGGCCCCGACCGGCGCGGGGCCGGCGGTCTCGGGGAGCGAGGTGCCGCGCAGAGCCATGACGTCAGCCTCCCCACACGGCGAGCCGCTTGATCGCCGCCATCGGTACCGGCAGCCAGTCCGGCCGGTGTCTCGCCTCGTACAGCACCTCGTACACCGCCCTGTCCGTCTCGTGCGCGCGCAGCAGCGCGTGCTTCTTCCGTGGATCCCAGCCGGCGCGGGCCGCGTAGCCCGCGCAGAACGCCTCCCGGCAGCGGCGCGCCCACTCGGGTCGCCAGGGGCGGCGCTGCCGGGCCGCGTAGTCGAAGGAGCGCAGCATCCCCGCCACGTCCCGCACCGGGGAGTGCGGGGCCTGCCGCTCGGCGAGCGGCCGGGACGGCTCGCCCTCGAAGTCGATGACGAACCAGTCGCGGCCGGCCCGCAGTACCTGCCCGAGGTGCAGATCGCCGTGGATGCGCTGCGCGGGCGGCCCGGTGTCGCAGGTGGCGAGTGCCTTGAAGGCGGCCCGCAGCCCCGGCACGAACGGCCTGAGCCCCGGTACGGCATGCGCGGCCGCGTCCAGCCGTGCGCACATCGCCCGCGCCGTACGGCCGTTCTCGCCCGG
>NZ_CM002285.1:8841697-8842840 GCF_000497445.1 Streptomyces roseochromogenus subsp. oscitans DS 12.976
GGTGCATCTCGCGCTCGCCGAGGCGTTCGGCCCGGCCGGGCCGAACGCCTCGGCGAGCGCGAGATGCACCTCGGCCATGGCCCCGCCCAGTTCATCGGCCTCGGCGGTGAAGTCGTCGCCCGCGGCGAGCGCGCGCAGCGCCAGCGTCCAGCCGTCGGTCGCGTCCGGCAGGAAAGGCTGCAGCACGCCCAGCGTGGCCGGCTGCGGCGCGGTCGTACCGAACCAGGCCACCGGCGCGGGCACCCGGGTGCAGCCCTGCGCGGCCAGCGCGGCCGTCACCTCCAGGTCCGGGTTGACGCCCGGCTGGATACGGCGGAAGACCTTCAGGATGTACGCGTCGCCGTACACGATCGAGGAGTTGGACTGCTCGACGTCCAGCAGCCGCGGTGGCAGACCGCCCGGCACCAGGGCACCCGGGTCGGCATCGAACCGCAGCGGCCCCGCCGTACCGGGCTGCCGCAGCCGCTCCAGCAGCAGATGGGCCGAGCGCGGGTCGTGCAGCGCGTCGTACACCGCGAGCCCGGCGAACGGCCCCTGCCCGGCCCGCCCGATGAACGCCCGCTCCAGCCGCGGGGCGTGCTGCTCGCGCAGCCCGAGCAGCAGCTGGTAGCAGTCGCCCGGCGGGGAAGTGCCGCCCGGCGTCGGCACGGGCGCGTGCGAGGCGTGCATCAGCACATGCAGACACCCCGGGAACAGCTCGGTCACGGACAGCACCGACAGATCGGTGACGGGCCGGTCCTTGCCCGCGAACCAGCGTTGCCCCGGCAGCCACTCGCGCAGCAGCCCGCTCAGGGAGACAAGAGGCCCGTCGAAGGCCGCCGAGGTTCTCGGGCGAACGGTGATGGTCTTCGGCATGACGCGTCCTTTCCTCGGCGCCGGGCGTCTCAGCGACGGCGGCCGATGCGGGATGCGACTCGGGTGAGCCGGAACCAGTAGAAACCGTGGCCCTGCAGGGTCAGCAAGTAGGGCAGTTCACCGATGGCCGGGAAGCGCACCCCACCGATCAGCTCGACCGGGTGCCGTCCGTCGTAGGCACGCAGATCGAGTTCGGTGGGCTGGGCGAAGCGGGAGAAGTTGTGGACGCACAGCACCAAATCGTCGCCGCTTTTCTCCGTCATGGGGGCCTCGCGCAGGAACGCCAGC
>NZ_CM002285.1:8842865-8843400 GCF_000497445.1 Streptomyces roseochromogenus subsp. oscitans DS 12.976
ACCGCCGGGTTGGAGGACTGCAGTTCGTTGTAGGACCCGAGTCCGAAGGCGGGATTCTGCTTGCGGATCTCGATCATGCGGCGGGTCCAGTGCAGCAGCGAGGACGGCGAGGACATCGACGCCTCGACGTTGGTGACCTGGTAGCCGTAGACGGGGTCCATGATCGTCGGCAGGAACAGGCGTCCGGGGTCGCTGGAGGAGAATCCGGCGTTGCGGTCGGGGGTCCACTGCATCGGGGTGCGGACGGCGTCGCGGTCGCCGAGCCAGATGTTGTCGCCCATGCCGATCTCGTCGCCGTAGTAGAGGATCGGTGAGCCGGGCAGGGAGAGCAGGAGTGCGGTGAACAGCTCGATCTGGTTGCGGTCGTTGTCGAGCAGGGGCGCGAGGCGGCGGCGGATGCCGATGTTGGCGCGCATCCGTGGGTCTTTCGCGTATTCGGCCCACATGTAGTCGCGTTCTTCGTCGGTGACCATTTCGAGGGTCAGCTCGTCGTGGTTGCGCAGGAAGATGCCCCACTGGCAGCCGGAGGGGATGG
>NZ_CM002285.1:8843425-8861106 GCF_000497445.1 Streptomyces roseochromogenus subsp. oscitans DS 12.976
CGGGTGTCTTGGCGAGGATCTCGGAGACGGGGTAGCGGGATTCGCGGCGTACGGCCATGAAGATGCGTGGCATGACCGGGAAGTGGAAGGCCATGTGGCACTCGTCGCCGCCGGAGGAGTAGTCGCCGAAGTAGTCGACCACGTCCTCCGGCCACTGGTTGGCCTCGGCCAGCAGCACCGTGTCCGGGTACATCGCGTCGATCTCACGGCGGACCCGCTTGAGGAAGGCGTGCGTGGCGGGCAGGTTCTCGCAGTTGGTGCCCTCTTCCGCGTAGAGATAGGGGACCGCGTCGAGCCGGTAGCCGTCGATGCCGAGATCCAGCCAGAAGCGCAGCGCCGCCAGGATCTCCTCCTGCACGGCCGGGTTCTCGTAGTTGAGGTCCGGCTGGTGGGAGAAGAAGCGGTGGAAGTAGTACTGGCCGCGGACCGGGTCGAAGGTCCAGTTGGAGGCCTCGGTGTCGACGAAGATGATCCGCGCGTCCTCGTACTGCCTGTCGTCGTCGGCCCACATGTAATAGTCCCCGTACGGGCCGTCGGGGTTCCTGCGGGACTCCTGGAACCACGGGTGCTGGTCGCTGGTGTGGTTCATGACGAAGTCGATGATCACGCGCATGCCGCGCTGGTGGGCAGCGTCCACGAACTCCACGAAGTCGGCGAGGTCACCGAACTCCGGTAGTACGGCAGTGTAGTCGGAGACGTCGTAACCGCCGTCCCTGAGCGGGGACTTGAAGAACGGCGGCAGCCACAGGCAGTCCACGCCGAGCCACTGCAGATAGTCCAGCTTGGCGGTCAGACCCTTCAGGTCGCCGATGCCGTCGCCGTCGCTGTCCTGGAAGGAGCGGACCAGGACCTCGTAGAAGACGGCGCGTTTGAACCACTCCGGGTCCCGGTCCTTGACGGGAGTGTCCTCGAACGTGTCCAGTACGGGTTCGTTGACGGTCATGACGCTGCGGGCCCTCCGATCCGGGGCGTCGATCGCCCGACGTGGAGTACGTGCGCCGGCGCGCTGCCGGGCGTCAGACGCACGTAGTTGGTCCTGCCCCAGTGGTACGTCTCGCCCGTCAGTTCATCGTGTACCGACAGGGCGGCGTGCCAGTCCAGGCCGAGTTGCGGCATGTCCAACGAGACCGTGGCCTCCTGGGTGTGGTGCGGGTCGAGGTTGACGACCACGATGACCGTGTCCGCGCCCGTGCTCTTGCTGTAGGCGAGCACGGAGTCGTTGTCGGTCTGGTGGAAGCGGAGGTTCCGCAGGCGCTGTAGCGCGGGGTGCTCACGCCGGATGGTGTTGAGCTTGGTGACGAGCGGTGCGATGGTACGGCCCTCGCGGGCGGCGGCTTCCCAGTCACGCCTTCTGAGCTGGTACTTCTCCGAGTCGAGGTATTCCTCGCTGCCCTCTCGCAGCGGGGTGTTCTCACACAGTTCGTAGCCGCTGTAGATGCCCCAGGCGGGGGAGAGGGTCGCGGCGAGCACGGCACGCACCTCGAAGGCGGGCCGGCCGCCGTGCTGGAGGTAGGCGTGCAGGATGTCCGGGGTGTTGGCGAAGAAGTTCGGCCGCATGTAGGCCGCCGCCTCGCCCGCCAACTCGCTGGCGTAGTCGGTGAGTTCCCGCTTGCTGTTGCGCCAGGTGAAATAGGTGTACGACTGCTGGAAACCGATCTGGGCCAGAGTGTGCATCATCGCCGGGCGGGTGAACGCCTCGGCCAGGAAGATCACGTCCGGGTCCGGGCCGTTGACCTCGGCGATGACCCGCTCCCAGAAGACGACCGGCTTGGTGTGCGGATTGTCGACCCGGAAGATCCGCACCCCGTGACCCATCCAGTGCCGCAGGACGCGTACCGTCTCGGCGACCAGCCCTTCCAGGTCCGCGTCGAAGGCGACCGGATAGATGTCCTGGTACTTCTTCGGCGGGTTCTCGGCGTAGGCGATCGTGCCGTCGGGCCGGTGGTGGAACCACTCGGGGTGCTTGTGCACCCAGGGATGGTCGGGCGAGCACTGCAACGCGAAGTCGAGGGCTACTTCCAGCCCGAGTGCGCGGGCCTCGCCGACGAAGAAGTCGAAGTCCTCGATCGTGCCGAGGCCGGGGTGGACGCTGTCGTGGCCGCCCTCGGGGGAGCCGATCGCCCAGGGCACGCCGACGTCGTCCGGGCCGGCGGTGAGCGTGTTGTTACGGCCCTTGCGGAAGGTCGTGCCGATCGGGTGGACGGGCGGGAGGTAGACCACGTCGAAGCCCATGTCCGCGATGGGCTTCAGCCGGCGCGCGGCCGTACGGAACGTGCCGTGCGGCTGCTCGGCGGTGCCCTCCGAACGCGGGAAGAACTCGTACCAGGAGCCGTACAGGGCGCGTTCACGCTCCACCAGCAGCGGCATCGGATCGGACGCGGTCACCAAATCCCGCAGCGGGTGCCGGGCCAGCAACGCGTCCACCTCGGGTGACAGGGCTGCCTTCATGCGCTCGTGCACCGGCAGGGAGTCGTCGCCGAGAGCCTGCGCCGCGGCGAGGACCAGGCTTCGCTCCGGGCCCTTCGGCACCCCGGCGGCCGCACGCTCGTACAGCCCGGCGCCCTCCTCCAGCACCACCCCGATGTCGATCCCGGCCGGCACCTTGATCGCGGCGGTGTGCCACCAGGTCGCCAGTGGATGGCTCCAGGCCTCCACCCTAAAGGTCCAGCGGCCCGTCGCGTCCGGGGTGATCTCCGCGCCCCACAGGTCGCTGCCGGGGGACAGCTCACGCATCGGCGTCCACGGGCCGCGGCGGCCCTTCGGATCGCGCAGGACCACATTGGCGCCCACGGCGTCGTGCCCCTCGCGGAACACGGTGGCCGTCACCCGGATGGTCTCCCCGGCCACCGCCTTCGCCGGGCGCCTGCCGCACTCCACGGCCGGCCGGACGTCACGTACCGGTACACGGCCGATGGCCGGGGTCCTGCGCATGTATTTCACCTCCGCCGTGCGCGAAGCCGGGCACCCTGCCCGGCTTCGCGATCCGAGAGGGGCCGACCGACGCCGGCCCGAGGGGAACGCCTTGTACGGTGCCAGCTCAGGGGCTTGGCGCCGTGGAACGCCGCTCCGATGGCGGCGCCCTTCTGGCCGACCTGCGTGACCGCGGCCGTCCGTCCTGCTCACGCAGGTAGCTGACCAGAGTGGTGCGCAGATAGCGCTCGGCGGCTTCCGCGGCCTCGCGGGCGCAGCGTTTGCCCATCAGCACGCACAGCGTGTAGCCCGAGTCCTCGAAGGTGACCCGGACCGTGCGGTCGTGGGGCGAGGCGAGCATCACGCGCTCCCACGCCCGGTAACGCCGCAACGCCCGGGCCACTTCGGCCTTGGCGGGTAGCAGCATTGCCCTCTTCACCTTCCACGCTCTCGACTGGGCGCGTTCCCGACGGTCGGGTGGTGTCCGCGCGCGGGAGGGCACGGCACCGTTACGGCGATCGAGGCTTTCACTTATGGTGCACGGACGACGACGCAGCGTCTTGTTGGATCTTCAACGACGAGTGACGGCGAGAAGTGGTGCCTGATGCTCGTGTTGCACGAATGGCGTAGCGGCCGCACCGTAGAGGTGACTCAGACGCGATCAGCGCTCACGCTAAGTGTCCGGAATGTCTTCCGGACAGGCTTCCGGGATCCCTCCCGGACGGGCGAGGGGAGCGAGAGCTTCGCCGGTGAGGAGCAAGCGACGATGAAGACCGCAGTGCCCTGCTACTTCCACATCGACGTGGAAGTCAGCCCGGAACGGGTGGGACAGGTCAGCCGCATCCTGGCCGCCCACCTTCGCTACTGGGACCTCGAGAACCTCGCGGTCCCCGTCTGCAGTGGCGCCGAACTGCTGCTGCGGGCGATCGACCAGCACGCCACCGACAAGCACACGTCGATCGAGCTGTGGTGGAACGGCCAGCACCTCATCACCGCCTTCGGGGACGACGACCCGGATCTGCGCCCCGACCAGGAACTGCGTGACTGTCTCGCCGACATCGCCGCCATGAGCGACGGCTGGGGCTGCTGCGCCTCGGACAAGGGCAGCAAGATCATCTGGTTCTCGCAGCGCGCCCGTGCCGGCGAGCGCGTCCCGCTGGTGCCGACCGCCCCCGCGCCCACGCTGCGGCAGGGCCTGAAGGTGCCGCGCGAGCTGCCGGTGGCGGTGCTGACCGCTCCGGCGGCAGCGGTGGACGAGGCGTTTGCCGCGGCGGCTGCTCTTCCGGACGACGCGTTTGCGGTGCCGGCCGCGGTTCTGGATGAGGTGTTTGCGGTGCCGGCCGCGGTTCTGGGCGAGATGTTCGCCGCGGAGGCCGCGGTTCTGGAAGAGGAGTTCGCCGCGCCTGCCGCTGTTCCAGGCCGGGCGCTCGCCGCGTCGGCGGCTGTTCCGGGCGGTGCCCCGGAAGGCAGCCGGTGACCGCCCGTTCCCCTCGGAAAGGGCTGCCCGTGTGGAGCGGGCAGCCCTACCCATTGGGCGCCGCGTTCGACGGACAGGGCACGAACTTCGCCGTGTTCAGCGAGGTGGCCGAACGGGTCGAGCTGATCCTCGTCGACGACGCGGGCACCGCGACGCCCGTTCGGCTGCACGAGGTCGACGGATTCGTCTGGCACGCCTATCTGCCCGGCATCGCGCCGGGCCAGCGCTACGGCTACCGGGTGTACGGCCCCTGGCAGCCCTCGCTCGGCCACCGGTGCAATCCGGCGAAGCTGCTGCTCGACCCGTACGCCCGGGCCGTGGACGGCCAGATCGACAACCACGCCTCGCTGTACGAGCGCTCCCCGGACGGCCCCGCCCCCGCCGACAGTGCCGGGCACTCCATGCTGGGCGTGGTCACCGACCCGTACTTCGACTGGGGCGACGACCGCCCGCCCCGGACGCCGTACTCGGACTCGGTGATCTACGAGGCCCACGTACGCGGCCTGACCCGCACCCACCCCGACGTCCCCGAGCGGCTGCGCGGCACCTACGCCGGCCTCGCGCACCCTGCCGTCATCGAGCATCTGACCTCGCTCGGAGTGACCGCGGTGGAGCTGATGCCGGTGCACCAGTTCGTGCAGGACGGGGTGCTCCAGGACCGGGGCCTGTCCAACTACTGGGGCTACAACACCATCGGCTTCTTCGCCCCGCACAACGCCTACGCTGCCTTCGGCACCCTCGGCCAGCAGGTCAACGAGTTCAAGGCCATGGTGAAGGCGCTGCACGCGGCCGGTCTCGAGGTGATCCTCGACGTGGTCTACAACCACACCGCCGAGGGCAGCGAGCGGGGCCCGACCCTGTCCTTCCGGGGCATCGACAACGCCTCCTACTACCGGCTGGTGGACGGCGACTGGGCGCACTACTACGACACCACGGGCACCGGCAACAGCCTGCTGATGCGGCATCCATACGTACTCCAGCTCATCATGGACTCGCTGCGGTACTGGGTCACCGAGATGCACGTCGACGGCTTCCGCTTCGACCTCGCGGCCACGCTGGCCCGGCAGTTCCACGAGGTGGACCGGCTGTCGGCGTTCTTCGACCTGATCCAGCAGGACCCGGTGATCAGCCGCGTCAAGCTCATCGCCGAACCCTGGGACGTGGGGGAGGGCGGCTACCAGGTGGGCAACTTCCCGCCGCTGTGGTCGGAGTGGAACGGCAAGTACCGGGACGCCGTACGGGACTTCTGGCGGGCCGAGCCGGGCTCGCTCGGCGAGTTCGCCTCCCGGCTGACCGGCTCCTCCGACCTCTACCAGCACAGCCGGCGCAGGCCGCGGGCGAGCGTCAACTTCGTCACCGCGCACGACGGTTTCACGCTGCGCGACCTGGTGTCGTACAACGACAAGCACAACGCGGCCAACGGCGAGGACAACCGGGACGGCGAGTGCCACAACCGGTCCTGGAACTGCGGGACGGAGGGCGACACCAAGGACCCGGCCGTCCTCGAACTGCGCGCCCGCCAGCAGCGCAACCTGCTGGCCACGCTGCTGCTGTCGCAGGGCATCCCCATGCTCTGTCACGGCGACGAACTCGGCCGCACCCAGCGGGGCAACAACAACGCCTACTGCCAGGACAACGTGATCTCCTGGATCGACTGGGAACTGACGGACGAGCAGCGGTCGTTGAAGGATTTCACCCGGCACGTGATCGCACTGCGCTCCGCGCACCCGGTGCTGCGCCGGCGCCGCTTCTTCCGCGGCGAGACCGCGACCAACGCCGCACAGCCGCTGCCCGACCTGATGTGGCTCAGGCCCGACGCCCGCGAGATGGCCCGCCGGGACTGGCAGCGCGGTGACGCGCACTCGGTGGGCGCGTTCCTCAACGGCGACGCCATCGCCGAACGCGACGCCTACGGGCGCCGGATGACCGACGACTCCTTCCTCCTCCTCGTCAACGGCTACTGGGAGCCGGTCGACTTCCGCCTCCCCGACGCCTCCTTCGGCGAGCGCTGGACGACCCTGATCGATACCGCCGACCCGGACGGTGTCCCGGACGAACGCGAACGCAAGGCCGGCACGAGGGTTCGCGCGGAGGCCCGCAGTCTCATCCTGCTGTCACGACCGTCGCGGGCGGCGAGCTGAGTACCTGTCTGTCTGCGGGTGACACCGACGCTCCCCCACACTCGGCAGGGGGCTGGTCCGTGCCCCTGCTCAGCGAGCCCGGCGTGCCGTCACAGTGAACTGCGCGCCGTCCGGATCACGAAGGATCGCCTCGTCCTCCTCCTCGCTCAGCACACTGCCCCCGTGCTTCTCGGCCGTGCGGGCGCAGCCCAGGACGTCCGCGACGGCGAAGTGGATCTGCCAGTGCGGCCGTACGGAGGGATCCGGTGCCGACTCCACCGCGCCCGAGTCGATCCGGGCAACGATGTCGCCCTCGCTGCGCAGCACCACCTCGCCGCCCTCGTACTCCACCTCGCAGCAGCCCGGCTTCCCGGACGCCCAGTCGAGGATCTCGCCGTAGAACAGCGCGGCGTCGAAGGCGTCGCGCGTGTGCAGCCGGATGAAGGTCGGCGACGCCCGCCGCCAGGCCTCCCAGTTGCCGACCAGTTCCCCCTGCCAGATGCCGAAGGTGGCCCCGTCCCGGTCGGCGAGCAGCGCGGCCCGGCCCGGCGGGAAGGACAGCGGCCCGACGGCCGCCGTACCGCCGCGCTCGCGGGCCCGGGCCACCGCCACATCGGCGTCCGGCACGGCGAAGTACGGCGTCCACGCCACCGCCATCTGCCACATGGCGGCGACGGCGGCGATCCCCGCCACCGGCACCCCGTCCGCCAGCGCTATGCGGAAGTGCTCGCCGAGCTTGGCGCCGCGCCAGCGCCAGCCGAGCACGGCCGTGTAGAAGTCCTGGGTGGCCTGGAGGTCACGGCTGGTCAGGCTCACCCAGCACGGCGCGCCGAAGACGGAGTGCGTGGAGACGACGTCTCGCTTGCGCGGTCCACCGCCGGCGGAGGCGTTGTGGTTCATATGAGTCGCGTCCTGCTCTCGGGGCCGGGCGGCCACCGGTCTGGCACCAGTGTCCAACCGGAAGGGGGTCGGATGCCTGTCGAGGACCACCGGTGGCATCGGCGCAGGCCGCCGAGGACGATGGGGGCATGGGAGCGAGTGAGCCCGAACGGATCTCCGAGCTGCAGGCGCAAGTGGACCAGTTGAAGGAGGCCGTGGCCTCTCATGCGGTCGTCGACCAGGCGATCGGGATGATGGTGGCCCTGGGCCGAGTGACCCCGGACGAGGGCTGGGAGGTGCTGAAGGAAGTCTCCCAGCACACCAACATCAAGCTGCGCAACATCGCCGAGCTGATCCTCATCTGGGGTCGCCGCGGCGACATCCCGCCTGAGGTCAGCGCCGCCCTGGAAGACGCCCTGGACCGGTACGGCCCCACACAGGTGCCGGGCGCCCCGGAAGCGTGAGCCGCGGCCGGGGAGCTTGGCGGGGCCGACCGCGCTGCTGGGTCCGGCGGGGACGGAGGGGGCCGGCGGGGGCCGGAGCGTTCAGTGGACCTCGGCGAGCAGTTCCTCGCGCAGCCGGTCGAAGCAACCGGTGAGCAGCCGGGAGACGTGCATCTGCGATATGCCGAGCTGCTGGGCGATCGTGCTCTGTGTCATCCCGCCGAAGAACCGCAGGTAGAGGATGGTGCGCTCGCGTTCCGGCAGCGCCGCGAGACACGGCCTGACAGCGGCCCGGTCGACCACGAGGTCGTAACCGGGGTCGGGACCGCCGAGCGAGTCCCCGAGGGCGTAGCCGTCGCTGCCGGCCACCTCGGCGTCCAGGGACAGCGCGGAGAAGCATTCCAGCGCCTCCATGCCGGTGCGCACCTCGTCCTCGGTGAGCCGCGTGTGGGCGGCGATCTCCGCCACGGTGGGCGGGCGCCCCGGGGTGTTCTGGGCCAGTTCCTTCGCGGCGGAGCGGACCCGGTTGCGCAGGTCCTGCACCCGGCGGGGCACGTGCAGGGTCCACATGTGGTCGCGGAAGTGGCGCTTGATCTCACCGGTGACGGTGGGTACGGCGTACGCCTCGAAGGCGCGGCCGCGCTCCGGGTCGTAGTGGTCGACGGCCTTGACCAGACCGAGGGCGGCCACCTGGTACAGGTCCTCCAGGGCCTCCCCGCGGCCGCGGAACCGCACGGCGATCCGCTCGGCCATGGGCAGCCACAGTCGGACCAGTTCATCCCGCAGCTCCCGCCGCTCCGGGCCGTCGGGCAGCCTTGCGAGCAGCTCGAAGGACTCTTCGGTGTCGGGGGCGTCGTCGTGCGGGTGGGCTTTTGTGCTGCCGGTGACACGCATGGTGCGCACCTCTCTCAACAGGTGCTGGATGAACAGACACCGTGGGAGGTGCGCTCGGACCAGGTACGGGCATTGGGACGACCGAGGGGGCCGGCTCCCACGGGCGTGCCTCCGGTCCGAAGCACTGCTGTGCGCATTCCCGCTAACGGATATCACCAAACAAATGGGTGAAATAGGGACGCGGTCTGGCTGTTCTTGACCTGCTGTTGACGGGCATTAATCTCTGTAGCAGAGGTAATCTTCTTATGTGGAACCCGAAACAGCGCGGCAAGCGGTAGCGGTGTCCGAGACCCTCCCGGAAGAGCTGGCGGACACGCTGGTGCGCATCCAGCGGCTGATCCGGCGGCGGCTGCGCGGCGGGATGACCCTGCCCCGCCTGCGCGGTGCCGAGGTGGAACTGCTGCGGCTGGTCGAGGCCCGGCCCGGCATCGGCATCTCGGACGCGGCGAGGGCGCTGCACCTTGCGAGCAACTCCGTGTCGACCCTGGTCAACCAGCTCGTCCGGGACGGTTTCCTGCTCCGCGAGACCGACCCCGCCGACCGGCGCGCCGCGCGGCTGCGGCTGACCGAAGCCGCCGAGAAGCGGCTCGGCGACTGGCGGCGACGCCGGGCCGAACTGGTCGTCCGGCATGTGTCCCTGCTCGACGAGGCCGACCAGGAGGCCCTGCGCGCGGCCCTGCCGGCCCTGCGCAAGCTGGCCGCCGGCCTGCACGAGGAGGCCGAAGACGGATGACGGAGGCCCACGAGCATGCGGAGGTCCAGACACCGTGACGGAGGTCCAGACACCATGACGAGGGACACCGCCGACACCCCGGGCAACACCGCCGGCACCACCGACAGTCCCGGCACACGCCCAGACATCACCTCGACCGCCGACACATCCGCCGGTGCCGCAGACGCCGCCTCGACTGCCGCCGTCTCCGCCGTGCCCGCAGACGCCGCCCCGACTCCCGCCGTCTCCGCCGAAGCCGTGGGCACGGCCGACACCGCCGACTCCGCCGGCGTCTCCGCCGCATCCCTCGGCACCGCCGATGCGGTCGGCGCCTCCGCCGAGGCCGTCCGCTGTGCCCAGCTCGTCTACGCCTTCGGGGACACCCATGCCGTCGACGGCCTCGACCTCGACGTGCGCGAGGGTGAGGTGTTCGGGCTGCTCGGGCCGAACGGGGCCGGCAAGACCACCGCCATCCGCTGCATCACCACCCTTCTGCCCGTCCCCACCGGCACGGTCCGCGTCTTCGGGCACGATGCCGCCAGGGAGCGCATGGCGGTGCGCCGGCTGCTCGGCTACGTCCCGCAGCAGCTGTCCGCCGACAGCGGGCTCACCGGCCGGGAGAACGTCGCCCTGTTCGCCCGTGTCTTCGACGTGCCCCGCCGCGAGCGCGCCGCACGGGTCGCCCAGGCGCTGGCCGCCGTCGATCTCGCCGACGCCGCCGACCGGCTCGCCGGCACCTACTCCGGCGGCATGGTCCGCCGCCTCGAACTCGCCCAGGCCCTGGTCAGCGCCCCCCGGCTGCTGATCCTGGACGAGCCCACCATCGGCCTGGACCCGATCGCCCGCACCGGCGTCTGGAAGCACATCAACGCCGTCCGCGCGGCCACCGGCATGACCGTCCTCGTCACCACCCACTACATGGACGAGGCCGACCAGTACTGCGACCGCATCGGCCTGATGCATCGCGGCCGTATCCGCGCCCTCGGCACCCCCGTCGAGCTGCGCCGTGGCCTGGCCGAACGCCAGGGCGCCGACACCCTTCCCACGCTGGAGGACGTCTTCCGCGACGTCGCCGGCAGCGGCCTCGGCGACAACTCCGGAGGAGGTTTCCGCGATGTCCGCAGCACCCGCCGCACGGCGCGCCGCGTCGGCTGACCGCACCCCCGGCAGCGGCACCGATCTGCTGCTCAGCCCGCCCGTCCCGCGCGCCGGCTGGCGGCTGCTGCCCGCCCGGGTCGTCGCCATGTGCGCGGTCGAGCTGCAGAAGCTGCGGCACGACCGGACCGAGCTGTACACTCGCGCGGTCCAGCCCGCCCTGTGGCTGCTGATCTTCGGCCAGACCTTCACCCGGATCCGGGCGATACCCACCGGCGGTGTCCCGTACATCGACTTCATGGCGCCCGGCATCATCGCCCAGTCGGCGATGTTCATCGCGATCTTCTACGGCATCCAGATCATCTGGGAACGTGACGCGGGCATCCTGAACAAGCTCCTCGTCACCCCGACCCCGCGCTCCGCACTGATCACCGGCAAGGCGTTCGCCGCCGGGGTGAAGTCGCTGATCCAGGCGATCGTCGTCATCGTCATCGCCGCCGTGCTCGGCGTGGCCCTCACCTGGAACCCGCTGAAGCTGCTCGGCGTCGCCGTCGCCGTGGTCCTCGCCTCCGCCTTCTTCTCCTGCCTGTCCATGACCATCGCGGGCATCGTCCTCAGCCGCGACCGGCTGATGGGCTTCGGACAGGCGATCACCATGCCGCTGTTCTTCGGCTCCAACGCCCTGTACCCCGTCTCGGTGATGCCGGGCTGGCTGCAGGCCGTCAGCAAGGTCAACCCGCTGAGCTACCAAGTCGACGCCCTGCGTGGCCTGCTGCTCGGCACGCCCGCGCATCTCGGCACCGACTTCGCCGTGCTGCTGGTGGCCGCCGCGCTCGGCATCACCGCGGCCTCCTCACTGCTCGGCCGCCTGGCCCGCTGATCTTGCCTCGGACGTGATGTGCGGCACGCGCGCGTACCCCGCCGGAAGCGCCGTGCACGCATCCTTCCTGGGCAGCGCTTGATCAGCGATCAAAGCGGGCGAACCCCCTGGCCATAGCGCATTCTGCTCATTTGACAGTGCGCTCGGCGCACAGATAGACAGCAGCTCTCGAAGGTCGAGAGGGGCATTGTGTACGAGCCGAACGTGGTCGGGGACTGGCACGAGTACGACGAGCATGCCGGTCTGCGGGTCCGCGTCCACCGTCTGGAGGCCGCCGAGCCGCCGCGCGGACGCGATGACGCCGCGGTCGGCCTGACGTACTTCAGTGTCCGGGTGACGGTCGAGAACCGCGGCGCGCAGCACTACGGCATCCACCTGGAGGACGGCCAGATCGACGTCCGGGTCGGCCCCGACGGAGAGGGCGCGTTCATCGACTGGCGCAACTCCCAGTTCATCGAGGGCTTCGACGTCTACCCGCTGCGCCGGGCCACCGCCGTGGTCTACGCCGCCGCCCCCGAGGCCGCCCTGACCCACGTGGATGTGCAGGTGCAGCTGCGGGTGGAGGAGGAGTGGGCCGACCGCCGGCTGTGGACGGGCGGCATCGGCGTCCTGGAGGCGACCCCGGCGACGGCTCCCACGGCCGCCGGGCAGGGCAGCCTCGCCCACCAGGTCAGCGCCTTCCTGCGGGACCAGACGGAGCCCGGCCCCGCCTGACGCGGTCGTACGGCGCACGCGCCGCGGCTGCGCGCCGTACAACCGGTGCCGTACAACCGGTTCTGGGCCGCCGTACGCGGCCCAGTGCGTCAGTGCGGGATGCCGTCGATGATCTCCCGGGCGCCCTGTCGCAGCAGTGCCACCGCGACCGAGGTGCCGAGGGTGGCCGGGTCGAGCCGGCCCGCCCACTCGTGGGCGTTCAGCCGGGTCTTGCCGTCCGGGGTGAACACACAGGCCCGCAGGGACAGTTCCCCGCCGCCGTCCACGCGCGCGTAGCCGGCGATGGGGCTGTTGCAGTGCCCCTGCAGCACATGCAGGAACATCCGTTCGGCCGTCGCCTCGCGATAGGTGTCCGGGTGGCCGAGCCCGCTGACGGTGTCGATCAGCTCGGTGTCGTCCTCACGGCACTGCAGGGCGAGGATGCCCGCGCCGATCGGCGGCATCATCGTCTCCGTCGACAGCACCTCGCTGATCACGTCCGTCCGGCCGATCCGCTCCAGCCCCGCCACCGCCAGCAGCAGCGCGTCCGCCTCGCCCTCGGCCAGCTTCTGCAGCCGGCGGTTGGCGTTGCCGCGGAACGGCACGCAGTCCAGGTGCGGGTGCGTGGCGGCCAGTTGGGCCACCCGGCGTACCGAGGAGGTGCCGATCCGGGTGCCGGCCGGCAGTTCGTCCAGGGTGAGGCCGTCCGGGTGCACCAGGGCGTCACGGATGTCGTCCCGCTTCAGGAACGCGGCGAACACCGTCCCGGCGGGCAGCGGCCGGTCGGCGGGCACGTCCTTGACGCAGTGCACCGCGAGATCGGCCTTCCCGGCCAGCAGGGCCGCGTCCACCTCCTTGGTGAACGCCCCCTTGCCCTCGACCTTGGCCAGATCGCCGAGCCACTTGTCGCCGGTGGTCTTCACCGGAACCACCTCGGTGCGCACACCTGGGTGCAGTACGGCCAACTCGGCGCGGACCCGCTCGACTTGGGCCAGGGCCATGGGGGAGTCACGGGAGACGATTCGGATCAGTTCGGGAACCGGCATGCGCACACGATAGACCCCGTCGCCGGAGCCGGGCTCGACGGCCCGGGCTCACCCGAGGCCCTCGGGCAGGTCGGCCGCCGACTCCTCCGGTGCCAGATCCGGGCGCAGCCGCAGCCAGGACGGCTGACGCAGCAGTCCGGCCCGGGTACGGGTGCTGTAGCTGACCTCTCCCACCAGCCGGGGCAGCACCCAGCGGGCGTCCGGGATCCGGGGTGCCGGGTCGAAGGGGCACCGGTCGCTCGCGGCGGCCGCCAGCAGCCGGGCCAGTTCGGCCCGCTCCGCCTCGCTCCAGCCGGTGCCCACGCCGCCGACGTACCGCAGCTTGCCACGCGCGTCGCGCTGACCGACCAGAACAGCGCCGGGCAGCCCGCTCAGCCGCCCCCTGCCCGGCAGCCAGCCGCCGACCACTACGTCCTCGGCACGCATGTTCCGGATCTTGATCCAGGCGCGGGAGCGCACACCGGGCTCGTACACCGAGTCCAGGCGCTTGCACACCAGGCCCTCCAGTCCGTGCTCCCTGGTCGCGGCGAGCGCCTCGGCGCCGTGCCCGGTCACGGCACCCGGTGTCGACCAGTACGGCCCGGCCAGGCCCAGCTCTGTCAGCCGGGCCCGCCGCCGTACGTACGGCAGCCGTAGCAGGGACTCCTCCAGGTACGGCACGTCGAACAGCACCAGGTGCACCGGCACCCGGGCGGCCCGGCGCGCCGCCTGTGCCGGGGCGTGCGCGAGGCCCATCCGGCTCTGCAGCAACTGGAAGTCGGCCCGGCCCTGTTCGTCCAGGGCCAGCACCTCACCGTCCAGCACGGCGGGCGTGGTGCCCAGCGCGCCCGCGAGCGGCCCCAGTTCGGGATAGGCCGCGGTGATGTCCTCGCCCGAGCGGGCGCGCAGCAGCACGCTGCCGTCGCCGGGGAGATAGGCCATCACCCGCTGGCCGTCCTGCTTGGTCTCGTACGCCCACCGCTCGTCCTGTGCGGCGGGCGGCAGGGTGCCGGGAGTGGCGAGCATCGGCGCGATGAGCGGCAGGGGTACGGCGGTCACGGCTGAAGATCTCGACCGCGTCCGGCACCCTCACGCACCATCGGCCACGGGTTCCCCTGAACGGGCCCGCACCGCCGGCGCGTGGTGCGTTCGGCCGCGCCCGGCGGCCGGCTTCGCACGCCGAGCGGCCCGCACGGGCTCCCGTCGCGGAGGCGGGCGGGCGTCCGAACGTCCGGGGCGGTGATGAGGGGGTGGCGGGTCCAAGGCCGTCGTAGCGGCGGGGGCGCCGCCCGGAGTGGGCCAGGGCCGTCGTACCGGCGGGCCCGCCCGGAGCGGGTCACGGGCGGCGCCCAGGACACCAGCAGCAGGCGGCGCTTGCCGAACATGTCGCCGAGCCGGCCCGCCACCGGAGTGGCGACGGCGGCGGCCAGCAGGGTGGCGGTGACCGCCCAGGCGGCGTCGGACGCCGAGGCGTGCAGACAGGAGGGCAGCTCCGGGATGATCGGGATCACCGGGGTCTGCATCAGTGACACGGTGATCGCGGCCAGGGCCGGCACCGCGACCACGGCACCCGGCCGTGACGGAACGGATCTGCCGGCCTCGGTGGGCCGGGCGGAGGCGTCGGACTGAGAGGGAAGCCTTTCGAAGATCGCCTTTCGAGGCATATGTTGGCGGCCCGAAACGGCGCCGAGTGCGGGGCCTGCCCTGGCCGGGGCGGGCGCGCACCATAGGCTTCTCCGGTTGGACCTCGCCGCCCGGTCGAGGGCCCGGGGCCGTGTGCGGGACGGACCGCCCCGAGGTGGTGCACAGTCCCGGAGCGGTGGTGAGCATGGCGCGCAGGACGGCGCGGGCCGAGCAGGTGAGCGTGACGCGGGAGGCGATCCTGACCGCGGCGGAGCGGCTGTTCGCCGAACACGGCGTGTACGCCGTCTCCAACCGCCAGGTCAGCGAGGCCGCCGGCCAGGGCAACAACGCGGCGGTCGGCTACCACTTCGGCACCAAGGCCGACCTGGTCCGCGCGGTGGCCCGCCGGCACGCCGAGCGCATCGAGGTGCTCAGGGAGCGGGCCCTGGTCGCGGCCGGCGACTCCACCGACGTACGCGACTGGGTCGACTGCCTGGTCCGCCCGGTCACCGAGCATCTCGCCGGGCTCGGCAGCCCCACCTGGTACGCCCGGTTCTGCGCCCAGGTCATGACCGACCCGGTGCTGCGCGAGATCATGGTCGAGGAGTCCATGGTCTCGCCCGCGCTGCGGCAGGCCGTCGAGGGGCTGAACCGCACGCTCCCGGAGCTGCCGCCCGAGGTCCGTGCCGAACGTGGCCAGATGGTCCGCCTGTTGATCCTGCACACCTGCGCCGAGCGGGAACGGGCCCTCGCCGAGGGTGCCCCGACCGCGCGTGCCACCTGGGCGGAGGCGGCCGACGGCCTCGCGGACGCGGTCCTGGGCCTGTGGCTGGCCCCGGTCGGTCCGGCTCGCTGAGCGCCCGCGCCCGTACGACCCGCCCGCATGACCAGCCCATCCGGTCCGCCGGTACGGCCCAGTGGCATTGCTTGGGTCCACCCATCGGTGCGTCGGGAGGGAGCCGGTGGGATGGCTGTCGCAACGTCAGGCCCCCTCGCACCGGCACCCGTTGGCCTCACAAAGCCGCGTCGGCAGACACCTGGCCGCGCATCCCACAGGCGTAGCCCTCCATCGACGTAGCCCTTCATCCCCAGATGCCAGGAAAAGCCGTGAGACGTTCTCTCACGGCGGTCGCCGCCGTCGCGGCCACCACGCTGACCGCGCTGCTCGGCACGGGCCCGGCCGCGCACGCGGACCGAGCGGGGAGACGGCCGGCCGGGCACGGCCCGGTCGTGCCCGGCACCTGCTCCACCGGCGACACGCCTCGTGAACCCGCGCTGTACGAACGTAGTGTGACGGAACATCAGGTGCGGATCGTTGCGATGCTGGCCGCGTTCGCGGCGACCACCGCCCCGATCCCCGCCCACTCCGGTACGCCCAGACCCTGTCCGAGGACCGCCCAGCCGACCACGGCCGCGAGCACCGGGTTGACGCTCATGAACAGACCGAAGGTCTGGGCCGGCACCGTGCGCAGGGTGAGCAGATCGGCCAGGTAGGGCACGGCCGACGACAGCACACCCGCCGCCACCGCGCACAGCACGGCTCCGGCCGTCGGCGGATGCCGTACGGCGACGAGGATCCCGATCGGCAGGAAGGTCACCGCGGAGGCACACGCGGCCGCCGCCGACCCCTGCGCACCCGGGATGCGCCGCCCGACGATCCGGTTGAGCAGGATGTACGAGGCCCAGCAGCAGGCGGCCGCCAGGGCCAGCCCCATCCCCAGGTAGTCGGTGGACGGCTGAGGGCGCATCAGCACGACGACTCCGGCTGCCGCCAGCACGGCGCACCCGGCGTCCAGCCGGCGCCGCGAGCTGGCCAGCGCGATGCTCAGCGGGCCCAGGAACTCCAGAGTCACCGCCAGTCCCAGGCCGATCCGGTCGATCGCGCTGTACAGGGTCAGGTTCATGGTGCCGAAGACCCCGGCGAGCAGCAGCACCGGCCACCACTGCCGCCAGGTGAAGTCGCTCAGGCGCGGCCGGCCGACGGCCACGAGGACCAGCGCGGCGACGTACTGGCGTATCGCCACCACCCCGAGCGGACCGAGGACCGGAAAGGCCAGCGAGCCGATCGCCGCGCCGGTCTGGTTGGAGAGGCCGCTGCCGAACATGGTCGCCACGCCGGCCAGCCGTCCCGGTGCGGGGGCGCGGACCGCGGGGGACACCGTCACGTCGGGAGAGGGGAGAGCGCGTCGCATGACAGGAGCGTCCGCTCGCCCGCGGCTTGCACAAAATGCATGCAGCACACGATCTATACGCTGGACGCATGGATGAGGTCGAACTGCGGCAGCTGCGCTGTCTCGTCGCCATCGTCGACGAGGGCACCTTCACCGACGCGGCGATCGCCCTGGGAGTGTCCCAGGCGGCCGTGTCCCGCACCCTGGCCGGGCTCGAACGGGCCCTGGGCGTAAGGCTGTTGCGGCGGACCTCGCGCGAGGTGACCCCGACGGCGACCGGGCTGCGGGTGGTGGCGCAGGCCCGGCGGGTGCTGGCGGACGTCGCCGCCCTGGTCCAGGAGGCCACTTCGGGGCACACCCGGCTGCGGATCGGCTACGCGTGGTCGGCGGTCGGCCGTCACACCGTCGCCTTCCAGCGGCGCTGGACCGCCGCGCACCCCGGGATCGATCTGCATCTCGTCCGCGTCAACACGGCGTCCGCCGGTCTCGGCGAAGGCGCCTGCGATCTCGCGGTGGTGCGCCGGCCGCTGGAGGACCGGCGGTTCGATACGGCCATCGTGGGCCTGGAGCGGCGCCTGTGCGCGCTGGCCGCCGACGATCCGCTGGCCCGGCGCCGCTCCGTACGGCTCGCCGATCTCACCGGCCGGATCCTCCTGGTCGACCGGCGCACTGGCACCACCACCCCCGAGCTGTGGCCGCCGGACACCCGCCCCGCCGTCGAGGAGACGCATGACGTCGACGACTGGCTCACCGTCATCG